>DASRBR010000729.1:0-3246 GCA_035653495.1 Verrucomicrobiia bacterium | reverse complement strand
GACGTACGCAATCCCGCGCACTTCATCCATGGCCATCCCTGACCATGCGTTGGCAGCGTATTCCTCCGTGTGGTCCCAAGTATCATAGCCAAACTCGCCCGGATGCGGCACGGTATGGAACGTCCAGAGCAATTCGCCCGTGATCGCGTCAAATCCCCAGACATCCTTTTCAAATCCGGGCACAACGACGATGTGACCGAAAATCGCCGGGGCCGCTGTCGCCGTGCCGAAGCGCCCCTGCAATCTGCCGGGCAGTTTGGTTTTTCCTCTGTTGCCGAAACTTGCAACGGGCTTGCCGGTTTTGGGAGCCAAGGCGTACAGGAATTGCCCCGCGCAGAAAAAGATGCGTTCAGGCGCGCCTTTCGTGCCGCGCCAATAAACGAGACCGCGAAAGGCAGGCCGGCCTTCCGGCTCAAATCGCCAGACTTCCACGCCGGTCTCGGCGTTTAAGGCGACCATGTCCTCACCCGGAGTAGGACCGAATATAAGGCCATCCACGATGATTGGATTGCATTCGAGATTTCCCTTGCCGTCGTGCGAATGGTAAATCCACGCGACAGCCAGGTTGGTGACATTTTGGCGATTGATTTGATCCAGCGCCGAATAACGCTCGCCACTATTGTCTCCATGCGAGCGATGCCACGTCAAAAAAGTCTCGCGTTTCGGAAAGCCGTTTGCCGGCGTCAATTCCCCCGGCGTGGCCGCCGGAATGATTTTGTAAAGCGGCAGTTTTTCGCGCGCGGCGGCATCTTCGACCGCCCAATAGTCGTTGATCACCGCCCTCGACTCGATGGCTTCTTCATTTCGCGGTTCATTCGCGTAAGAGCGCTGGACAATGCCTTCCCATACCAACCAGATGCCCAGCAAAGACGCGGCGCAAAAAATGGCCCGGCTCAAAGAGAGGATTTTTGAGAGGCACATGCTGATAGCAGAGTTTCTAATTTGGTGTTTTGTGCCTTTTTGCGGCCATATCAGCGAGGATAAACAATTGGTCGGGACGAACGAGTTTGTATTTGGCGGGGTCGAGTTGCCGGGCCACTTGAACGAGGTCGGTGGGGCCAAGATGCCAGACGTCGCATTGCGCGGCGATAAAAACGGGCGCGGTGCCGTCAAAGTTTTTGGCGGCTTCGGCAATGTATTGCACCATCTCGCGGACGGTGCTCGTGTAGGTGGGCGTGAGGCGGATGGTGCGCAGGCCGTGGTTGACGCCGGTGTATTCGCCGCTTTGGTCCGTGAGGCCGAAGAGGTTGGTGCAATTTTCGGCGAACGCGCGCGCAACACTGGGCGTGACCTTGTCCCAAATGGTGACGACGCGCTGCCCGCCGCGTTCGAGATAAGGCGCGGAGATTTTGGCGAATTTTTCGATGTTCTCGTCGCTCCAGTGGTTGATGTGCGCGTAACCGGCGCCGGACGGGCCGGAGATGAGGCAATCGTTGGTGGTGGCGCTGCTCCAATAGTAATCAAGCATCATCGGGTCGAGGTCCACGGCGAGCGGCGAGGTGGTCCAGCCGATAGGGATGGTGCCCCGCACCGGTTTGTCCCACTGCATTTTCATGGCGTGCTGCATGTATTGGACGTTGTCGCCGTCACTAATGATGAGGGCGACGTATATTTTGTTTTCGAGCGGCGGCACCGCGGGGATTGTCGGAATTTTGATTTGATGTTGCACAGCGCTGAAGACGGTGGCGTTGCAGAAGAAATCACTTGCGAGCACGGGAATGCCGTATTGCGCGACGAATTCGAGGCCGTCGCCTTCGCCGGGCCACCAGCCCATGTAAAGGCCGTGGACGGGTTGCATGTCGGAAAGGAAGAGGCGAAGGAGTTGGGCGTCGCGCTCGTTGCCGGGCCCGAGCCAGACGGTGGCCGTCTTGGTGGCGACGAGATAGTCGCGCAGGGAACCGTGTGCGCGCAGGCCCATGCCGGCAAAGATGCGGTGCGTGCATTTGGGCCAGTAATTGGAATAGAGAAAGCCATAGACGGCGTACTTGTCGGCGAAGCGACCGCGCAAATCGTCAACGACGCGGAAATTGTAAGGCGCGTTCGTGAGGTCGGGGAGCAGGCTGGGGTCGCAGATGAGTTCGTTGTTCACGCCCGCCATGGTTGTCGCGAGATTGAGCGTGTCCGGTTGGTCCGGGTCGGTGACGACGAGGCCAGTGGCGTTGGTGCGGTATTTGAGGAGGGCGTCGTACGCGCCGAGCATCTGGTAATGCAGGTTGTGCAAATCAAGCCAGGTGAATTTGCCTTCGCCGTTGCGCCGGGACACGCATGCGAGGCGCGGTTGCTGGCGATTGACGAGGCCTTCGAGCGAGGCGAGCAAATCCACTTCCGCGCCGCTCGATCGGCCAAGGTCAACGCAATCCAAAACGGGCGCAGGCGTGGAAAATTTCGGCAGCAGGCGGTCGTCGGCCCAGTCGAGACCTTCGCTGCGGGAGAGCAGCGGAAAAAACATCGCGGCGACAAAAAGGAAAAACAGCAGCTTCGAACGCATGCGAAGGTTTTAAACGAAATTTATTTTTGCGCAACCCACTGATGCGCGTCGGCGCCGGAGCCGATGACCGGAAATGCGGAGATGCGCAGGCGCGCCGCGCCCATGGGCACAAGTTTGACGGTTTGGGTCGGTTGATCGCTGGCGATGGGGCTTTGCTGAAGCGTTGCGCAGAGGCCGTTGCGGTCCATGGTCCATTCGGGAATCAATTTGGCCTTCGCGACCAGTTCGATGGGGCAGCTTTCCTCCGTGAATGGGAAATTGTTGGCGGGCCAGCGACGATGGCGGACCCTGAATGATTTTTCGGGCTGTTTGGTGTTTAACACCAAGCCGTAGTTCCACGACGAAGCGGGATCGATCTCGAAAGAAGGCCATTTGGATGGGTCGGCGTTTTTTTGCCAATGGGAATCACCGATGGCAGTCTTGGAGCTGTCGAGCTTTTTCCAATGTTCGCTGATATCGAGCGAGAAAGTGAGCGGACCGTAATTGACGCTTACGCTGTCGTGATTGGCCGACCAATCCCGAACGGAAATGGTCATCGGCAATTTCAGCTCCACGGAATCCTTGTTCTTCCATTCGCGCTCGATGCGGAGGAATTTCCCGGGCGACAAAGTTTGCTTCACACGACGGCCATTGATGGCAACGGAAGGCGTTTTGCACCATTCGGGAATGCGCAGGTAAAGCGGAAAAGTTGCGGGATGTTCGGCACTGACGACAAAGTGAATTTTTTCGTCAAACGGATAATGCGTTTGCTCCTCGAT
>DASRBR010000728.1:0-5833 GCA_035653495.1 Verrucomicrobiia bacterium | reverse complement strand
CAATTTTGGCTGTGCCATCCGTGCAACCATTGGGAATGCATAAGACTTCGCAACATTCACCGCGCGCGCCAAGTTCCGCGAACAGCGATTGCTCAAAAAGAGACTCCAGCGTGCGCCGGATGATGGATTCCTCATTCCACGCGCGGACGGCGATTGAGATACGCGGAGGTTTGTTTTGAGGCTTTTGTCTCATGCCATTTTCGGGCCGTATTCTATGCGGGCCTAGAGTACATCCTCAGCAAGCTGCAACAATCAGGTAACCACCTGCCCGACAGCGAATGAGACACCCACCCAGCCAGGCAAATGCCGTATATCAGAGAAAGCCGCTCGCGGACTTGACGCCCGCCGCCGATTGCCCCACGCTTGCTGCCATTCTCTAATCTCTAATCACATGCGCTCGATCAGATTTTTCGCCATCGCTTCAGCCCTGTTTTGTTGCCTGGTTTGCTGCGCCGTTGCCGACACTGCCAGTCAGTGCCTCGTTTATTTCGGCACATACACGGGCGCAAAGAGCAAAGGCATTTACGTCGCGCGAATGGACCTTGCCACCGGCGCGTTGTCCTCGCTGGACATCGCTGCAGAAACGCCCAACCCGACCTTCCTCGAAGTGGATGCGCGGCATCATCGTCTTTACGCGGCGAATGAGATCGGCAAATTTGAAGGCAAGAACGCCGGGAGCGTCAGCGCATTTTCGATCGAGCCGGACACGGGCAAGTTGACGCTGCTCAACGTGCGCACATCCGGCGGAGGAGGGCCGTGCCACGTCGTGCTCGACAAGCAGGACAAAAATGTTTTGGTCGCCAATTACGGCGGCGGGAGCGTGGAAGTTTTGCCGGTGCTGCCCGACGGAACGCTCGGCGAAGCGACGGCCTTCGTTCAGCATGAAGGCAAAAGCGTCAATCCTTCGCGCCAGGAAAAGCCGCACGCGCATTGCGTGACGCTTGACCCCGCAAATCGTTTCGCGTTCGTGTGCGATTTGGGCATTGATAAAATCATGAGTTACCGGTTCGACCCCGCTCATGGCACGCTGACCCCGAACGAGCCGGCATTTTTTCAAGACGAGCCCGGCGCAGGACCACGTCATCTGACGTTTGCCCCTAATGGCCATTTCGCCTATCTCATCAACGAACTGGGTTCGACCATGACCGCGCTGGCTTACGACGCGGCAAACGGTTCGTTCCGCGAATTGCAAACTTTGCCTATGCTGCCGGATGATTTCAAAGGATTCAATCTGTCTGCCGAAGTGGTCGTGGATGCGTCCGGCAAACATGTTTATGGCTCCAATCGCGGCCATGACAGCATCGCGGTCTTTGATGTGAATCGTTCGAAGGGGACGCTGAAACTGGCCCAAAGGCAATCCGTGCAGGGCAAAACGCCGCGTCATTTTGCTATCGATCCCACGGGGAAATTCATGGTCGTCGCCAACCAGGATTCAAGCAACGTGGTTGTGTTCGCGATCAATCCACGCAACGGAAAAATCACGCCGACAGGACAAACATTGGAAGTGCCCTCGCCAGTTTGCGTGAAGTTTTTTGAAGCGCGATAGGCACGATTGAAATGCTCGGTTTTAAGGTAGGGACATCGCGCTGCGATGTCCGCGGACGGCCCAGCGGTCCGTCCCAACCTTGTTCACGCCACAGATTGTTTGGTTTCAGCTTCGACGAACGTCGGGTGAAACACCTCGGACTCCTCGGCTGCCGCCGGCACGTCGGGCAACGGAATGCGCACGCTGACCGTTGTTCCGCCGCGGCGATTGCGCCGGAACACCACCCGCCCGCCCAATGCCTCGGCGCGCTCCTGCATTCCCAAAATACCCAATGAATTGGGGTCGGAAATGCGGTCCTCGCTCATGCCGATGCCGTTGTCCTCTACGTCGAGCAGCAGATTGTCATCTTCGTGAATGAGAGAAATGACCACCAGCGTGGCCTGCGCGTGCCGCGCGATGTTGGTGAGGATTTCCTGGAAAATGCGGAACACCGCCGTCGCGTGCGCATCCGGAATGCTAAGTTCGCCGACCGGCACGTTGCATTCGCAACGCACATTCGTGCGAGACTCGAACGTCTCCGCTTCCGATTCAATCGCTGCGTCCAGCCCAAGGCAATCCAGCGCGCCGGGCCGCAATTCAGAAGCGATTTTTTGCACCGAGTGGATCAAGTCATTCGAAAGTGTGGTGGCCGTGCCCATTTTTTGAGTCAGCTTTTCACGCAGCTCAGGGCGGCTGATGCTCGAGACGGAAGTCTGGGCCGAGTGCAATTCCATTTTCAGCGCGGTGAGCAATTGCCCGAGATGATCGTGGACCTCGCGGGCGATGCGCGTGCGTTCATCCTCGCGCAAGGACACCAGCCGCGACGAGAGCGCGCGGACTTGTTCCAGCGCCCTGCGGGCCGTGCGCGCGGCAAAATATTGCAGGCCGATGATGATGGCCATGTTGATCATGGTGCCGATCCAGAGGCCGATGGCATTGTTGCGCACTTCATTTGCGGGAAGGTTCGTTGTCCTTGCAAAAACAACCAGGCCCAATCCGCCGAAACAGCAGAAAATTGCCGTGAGCACTGCCCAGGGCCTTCCGAGCAACAATCCGGCGATGAACACCAGCGTCAAATAATAAGTCGCCGCGGGGGTGTGCATGCCGCCGCCGGTCGCGGCGCTAACGGTGATAAGCAGCGCAAGGCCGATGACGAGCAGTTTGCTGGCCGCGCGCGTGTGTCCGCGTTCGTTCATCTCAAGCAAGGCCAGGCCGCCGCCGTCAACCACCGTCAGGATGGCCAGCCAGTGGAACACATGCATCGGCAACAGCACAATCTCGACGCATTCGCCGATCGTCACGGCGATCATCAAAGAGAGAAGGATCACGCACAACATGCGCGCGCTGCGAGTCAGGGCGCGGCGGTCCGATAAAAGGTCATAGATGGAAAAACGCGTCATGCTGCCAGATTTCAATGTCGCCAACATAAGTTTTTGTTAAGGCACAATCATTGATAATTCCGCGCTGGCGTAAAGAATGGAGTGGCGTCTGGCCGTATGATTTTTGTGTAGGGTTTGTTCCTACAGGCCTTCGGCGAGTTTAAAGTTTCGAGTTTAAAGTTGAAAATTAGGACAACAAAGTCGCCTAACTTCAAACCTTAAACTTTAAACCTTCAACTTACTTAGAAGCCGCGAATGGATTGCCTTTTTCCTTTTTCGCGGCAGCGGGATGGCGCGGACAAAAGAATGGGCTGATGACGAGATAAATCCAGCCGACCAAAAAGTGAAGGCCAAAGACCGCCGCAAGGCGAATGAGATCAATCAATCCCAGCGTGTACGCCGCGATGCCCGCGATCATGAACAGCGCGCCGGGCATCATCGCCGCGCCGGAAAGCAGCCAGCTCTGGCGCAAATCCAAATCGCGGTTCTCCAGAAAGCTGAGCACGCGCACTGGCAAAAAATAAATCGTCGCCAGCAACGTCCATGAAATCATCAATCCCGCGACCACGCACGCCAGCGCGCCCACAAAAATCCACGGCTGCCACGCGCCCCACCATGGTTCCAGCGCCGTGCGGTTGAACGCGTAATTCGAATCCGGCGAATAATCGAAAACGTCATACCCGGGCAATGCGCCAATGCGAAAATCAGTCTGGCCGAATTCGACCTGCAGATGCGCTTCGCGGCCGAGCTGCATGCTGTGATACAAATCCACACCGATGGAGAGGAAACGATTTTGCGCCAGTTGCTGCGGATTTTTGCCGTTCCACGCCAGCCGTCCATACCTCAACGAGCCTTCATCGGGCATCGCCTGGATGGCTTCGCGCACGACCGGGAACCAACCGGTTTTCAAAAACCATCCGACCGTTGCCGCCGCGAACAGCGCGACAATCAATTGCACGAGCAATAAACGGCCAAGTGACGCTCCCGCAAATGCCGCCACGCCGCGCGGTGTCAACGGCTCCCACGCCGTGCCCCAGGTTGGTTCATTAGGGTCAGTGGTGTCCACGTCAGCAGGAGAATCGCTGACTGTGCCGCACCGTGTCCAGCCTTCAGCCGGAGAATTCATTTAAGTTCAGACGAACGCAAATGGCGCGGGATTCACGCCGGTGGCGTGGCTGGATTTTGCGGGTTTTGACTCGGCGGCGCGATCATCAAGGGGATCGGGTAGCGCAGCTTCATCACGTCGTCCACCAGGACTTCGATGAAATACGTGCCCGCAATCTTGAATTCCACCTGGCCGAAGACGGTGATGTTCGTGGAATGCAGCGCGGTGTCCTTGAGTTCGAACTTCAACTCGCTCTTGCGCATGAGCGTGGTCTGGTCCGGCGCGATGAGCCGCACGCTCTCGGTGAAATGGCCCATGCCGGCGGTCCAGCGGTTGAACACGCTCAGCTTGAACGCGGTCACCGGCACTTGCGGCACGCGCAGATAATTGATGACGCCGATGATGAAGAAATTGCCGTTGGCTTCCTGGCGGATTTCCTCGCACAAAAGCGAGCATTGGAGATCGGGTAAAATTCGAGAGACTTGCATGGCGATAAGAGGTGGAGGGTTGGGGTTTTGTTATGTTGGAGAACAGATAGAAATTGTTAAGTCGGATTTTTTTGCGCCGACGCCATTTCCGCGGCGCGAACAGTGTTTTGCATCAGCAACGCAATGGTCATGGGACCAACGCCGCCGGGATTGGGTGTGATTTTTCCGGCGACCTGCCGCACGGCCTCAAAATCCACGTCGCCCACCAGCCGCGAGCCGCCTTTCGCAGTCGGATCACTCACGCGATTGACGCCTACATCAACCACCACCGCGCCCGGCTTGACCATGTCGGCAGTCACAAATTTCGCCAAGCCCATGGCGGCGATCAAAATGTCCGCGCGGCGGCAATGCGCCTTGATGTCACGCGTTTGCGAATGGCAAATGGTGACCGTCGCATTTGCGTGTTTGGATTTTTGGCAAAGGATCGCTGCCATCGGTTTGCCGACAATGTTGCCGCGCCCCAGAATCACGACTTCCGCGCCTTCAGTCTTTACCTGCGAACGCACGAGCAATTCCAAAATGCCTGCCGGCGTGCAGGGCAAAAAACCGCTCGTGTCGCCCAGCATCAGCTTGCCGACATTGACCGGATGAAAACCATCCACGTCTTTGTGCGGCGAAACCGTCGAATAAACCACCGCTTCGCGGATGTGCTTGGGCAACGGCGCTTGCACAAGAATGCCGTGGATGCGCGCATCCGCATTCAACTGCCCAAGCAATTTCAACAGGTCACTTTCCGTCGTGGCTTCCGGCAGCACGCGCGTCTCGGAAAAAATGCCGAGTTGCGCGGACATTTTTTCCTTCATGCCGACGTACACGCGCGAGGCGGGGTCTTCGCCCACGCGCACAAACGCCAGACCGGGCTGGATTCCGCGATTCTTGAGGACCTCGATCCGGCGGGCCGTCTCGCCCTGGATTTGACCCGCGATGGCGCGGCCGTCAATGAGGTCTGCTGGCATTAGGTCATCCTCGATCTTATGCGGGTGGTAGGGACGGACCGCTGGGCCGTCCGCGGGCATCGCAGCGCGATGCCCCTACCTTCAATGCCCGTTTACTTCACGACCTGTATCTTTTGGATGGTCAGGACCGGCGTGTTGGGCCAGCGTTCGTCCAATTCTTCCTGGCCGGTGACGAGAATCGTGCGGCCTTTGTATTTGTCGAGCGCGAGTTTCGAGGAACTCGTGTAGAGATAATCGATGATGGTGCCGTCCTCGAGGCTCTTCAATTCGAAGTGCGACGGGGCCTGGATGCTCACGCTGTTGCCGACAAGGCCTTCCCGCTCGACAATGCGCGGCGGAGGCGGCTCTTCAGGCGCAGGGGCGGGAGGCGGCGGAGCGAC
>DASRBR010000727.1:0-8092 GCA_035653495.1 Verrucomicrobiia bacterium | reverse complement strand
ATCGAGCGGATCCGCTTTTCCATTTGATCAATCAAACTCAAGAAACGGGCATTGCTCTTTTCCAGAGCCTGCGATGCGAGCAAGTGCGTCTCACCTGCGCCCAGCAAGGCTGGTGAATGGGCTGTTGGCAGCACGGTCGCAAGCTTCGCCAGACGGTTTGCGCCCGCCCATTGCAGGCTTGCTGACGCCAGCAGAACAAGGAAACCAACCCCGGCAAAACAGCCCGCTGCTATCACCATCATCCGGTCCGAATGCTCAAGCTCCCTCAATTCATCGCTGCGTTGTTCGGCGAGCGTCTTTTCCATCAGGCTCAAGCGCGCGTCCAGCAACTCGGCATTGCGCGCCGCGGCGGCTTCTGCTTCCTGACGGCTTTTTTCAATTGCCAGCAGCGCATCGTGCAATTGCGCCTGGATCTGCAAATTGGAACGCAACGCTTCCTGGGTGGCAATCAACGCGGTCTCGGCGCCCTTCCCTTCGGCATCGGCCGGCGCGCTCAAACTGGTGCTGTTCGTGGTGGCAGGAGCCGGAGTGGCAGGATTAGCATTATCGGCGGCAGAAGCAGTCTGGCCAAAAAAGCCAGGACCTGCGACCGTCAAAAAAATCCAGATGAAGCCTACAACCTTGAATTGTTTGAGTGCTGGCATAGCTCGGGTTTGACCCTAGAAAATTGGTGCAAAAAAGCAAGGCCAAATGAACCCGACTTGTTGACACAGTTGTTCACAATGCCGCTTTGCAGTCTGCCGCGCATTGCGGAAACATCGAACGCCCAGCAGGCGAAGCCTGCACCCAATTTTTTGGAATGAGCGGACAAGGCTGTCCGCGCTCCGGCCGGATTGCAGGAGCTCAGGAACATTGGATGTTCGGCGTTCGATGTTCGGCGTTCGATGTTTCATTGTTTAGGTTATTGCTTTGGGTCATGCGCCGTCTGCGCGGATAAAATTTTTTTAAAAATAGCGTGTTTTATCGTGTTTTAGCGTGGCGTAAGTGCAACCAGGTGAAACAAGGTGAAACGGAAAGCGTGGAAATCCCCGCAGACCGCTGCGTAAGTGAAACGTTCCTGGTAGGGACGCGCTGCTGCGCGTCCGTCCTCGTAGCTGAAAACGTAAGTTTTCAGCCCTCCCGCTCCGATTTTTTTCCCCGTATAGCTGAAACCAGGTGAAACAAGCTGAAACGAGGTGAAACACCTCGTCAAAATCCCGCGTTCCGGGGCTGACCTCTCGTAGTCGATCGGTTCGACCCGACTCCACGCGGACAAGGTTCACCTCCGCCAAGGCTACGGTGAACAAGCTGTCCGCGCTCCTATCCGAATTTATCCGACACAAGGCGACACACACGGCCCAAAGCCCCGTTTCGGCACCCTGAATCTCACGTTGGCCGCTCGAGATTTCGCGCTTCACAGACGCCCCTTCCAATTTTTCCCGGTAGCTGGAACGACGTGGAACAAGATGGAACAAGCTGGAACGCCCGCAAAGAAACGCGTGAAAATCCCGCAGAGAGCTCGCGTAAGTGCAACGTTCCTGGCAATTTTTTTTCCTGATAGTTGCAACCAGGTGCAACCAGGTGCAACAAGCCGCAACACGTGGTGAAAAATCCGGCGTTCCGAGGCTGGCCTGTCGCAGCCAATTGCTTCGACCCAAGTCCACGCGGACAGGGTTCACCTTCGCCAAGGCTACGGTGAACAAGCTGTCCGCGCTCCCATGTGCTCGGATTATCCGACACAAGGCGACACAGATGGAAGCTCGATGCTCGATGCTGCGAAAGCGGGTGTACTGTCGCCCGTGTGGGCCGAAGTCGAACCGCAGGCTGGACGCTATCCCAAGGCGCGAAGACCGTAAGCGGCCCAACCCAAAGCGATTCCGTTCGGCGGAAGGATGGCCGTTTTCTCGAACGCCTGGCGGCGTCCTCTTGTGTGTTCCTTGCCACACGAGCGGCATGATGACAACCGCCTGCAATTTTGTCGAGATTTTAAAGTTTGTTGCAGAAAAAATATTGCCCTCTCGCACTGGAAATTCAGCGCCTCATGCGCTAGTTTGCCGGGCCGCGAAGTCGAACCTCCCAAACGCGCTTAGTCGATTCTGGGCATAACTTCCGCACCAGACGGCAAAATACATCCCTTGTTGTAACACTTGAGCCGGTAAATGGGTCTGATATAATGGGGCACAATTCGCAAGCAGCAATGTTTGATCAGGATGGGTAAACGGATAACGAACTTCGGGGTGTGTCCCAAATAAAACTATGAAACAGGCATCATTCCTCAAAACAACAGTTCTTGTCGCCGGCATTGCAACCGTCGCCGCCGGGTGTGTGACGCGCGAACGCGTGGTTTACACTCAGCCGCCGCCGGTCGTCGCCGCACCGGCTCCCGGAGGTGAAGTGGTCGTGGCCGGGCCTCCGCCCAGTCAAAGTGTCGTCGAGAGTGTTACCATTGCCCCTGACCCGACGTATCTCTGGATTGCCGGGGCATGGGTTTGGAATGGGGGCTGGGTTTGGGAACCAGGTCATTGGGCCCACAGGCCGCGTCCGGGCGCGGTCTGGATTGCGCCGCATTATGTGTATCGTGGCGGACGCCATGTTTGGGTGCGCGGTTATTGGAGATAAGCGGTAAGAAACTGCGTGGTAGGGACGGCGCGCTGCGCCGTCCGCGGACATCGCAGCGCGATGTCCCTACCTGAAGCGAGAAGGCTTTACTTCTTCGCTTCTTTTTTGGCTGCGGGTGCGGATCCCTTTGTCTCCTTCTTCTCTTTCTTCTCTTTCTCTTCCGCATCTTTGGCCGCAGGTTCATTTTCCCAACCGCGCGAAATCGCGACGCTCGGAAGCGCTTTCTGCAGATCCGCTGCGCCCTGGGCGGTCACCTTGGTCTGCCAGAGGTAAAGATGCTTAAGATTGTGCAAGCTTTTCAGGTCATCGAGGCCCTTGTCCGTGACAGAGGTCCCATACAAGTTCAGGTAGGCAAGGTGGTCGAGATGTTTCAAGTGCGCCAATCCTTTGTCCGTGATGCCGGTCAATTCCAGATGGAGCGAGATGAGGTTGGTCAGCTTGGCAATGTTTTGCAGGCCGGCATCGGTGATTTTTGTCCCGCCCAGGTTCAGATCAACCAGGTCGAGAATGTCTTTCAACGGCGCGATGGCCGCGTCGGTCGCATTGGTGCCCATTGAACGAAAACTGGCGACGCGCCAGTTCAAATTCATCGCCACGGGACGCACATCAATTCCGCTGCTGCCCAACTTGGCAATGGCTCCGGTCTCGGCTGCGGTGGGTTTCATGGGTGTCAATCCGGCAAAGATGTCGTTGGGCGAAGAAGAAGCCGTGGGCGCTTCCTCAACGGCTTTGACGATCGCTCCTTCGGGCCAGGTGGCGCCTTGATTGATCCAATCTTTTATCAAATCCGTCTGCTTCTTGGTAAGCGGAGAGCCTTTGCTCGGCATGATGTCGTCACTGCCTTCGGGGAGTGTGACTCGGCGATACAAATCACTTTTGTCGGCATGTTCGGGAACAATCACCTGGCCATCCTTGCCGCCTTTGAAGGTCCCCTCTTTCGTATCGAGGCGCAAATCGCCCTTGTGCTTTTCCGGCCCGTGACATTTCACGCAAGACTCTTGCAGGATGGGTTGGATGTCCTTCACGAAATCGACCTTGGCCATGTCCGCGCGCGCAATCATGCCACCGCAACAAGCCAGCATCGCCGTTAAGAAAAGTTTTCTTCGCATACAATTCGTCATATCGCCTGAGTGATGCCGGATTATGACAGCAAAGCCTCTGTCCTGCAACCATCCGCTTCAAGTTGACGCTTGTAAACCCGGCCCAATTCACTTGTCCCGGCCTTTATTTTTTGATAGCGTCGCAGTTGGTGATGAATTTGTTTTTGCGTACGCACCGCGACCGCCGAGACTTCTTTTCGATCAACAGGCATGGCTTTACCTTGATTGAATTGCTGGTGGTCATTGCAATCATTGCCATCCTCGCTGCCCTGTTGCTTCCTGCCCTGAGCAAAGCCAAGGCCAAGGCTTACCGGACCCAATGCATGAATAACCTCCGCCAACTCGCTGTCACCTGGCAGGTTTACGCGGATGACTACGAAGGCCATTTTGTTCCCAATGGATATTACATGAACGCTGCGGTTACCGCCCGGGGACCGCTCTGGGTCATGGGCGACGAGCATGTTTTTCCGACGGCATTCACCAATGTCAATTTTCTGCTCAATCCCCAATACGCGCTTTTCGCCAATTACTTCCAATCCACTCAACTTTACAAATGCCCCGCGGACCACACCACCATTCCCGTCAGCGGAACACCTCAGTCGCGCATCCGCGATTATGCGCTGAACTGCTACTTCAACTGGGCGAATCCGAACAACAACGGCAATCCCAACAATCCCGCTTATTATAATTTCACGAGCATCGCGGACCTTGGCTCATCCGATCCAAGCCAGCTTTTCACGTTCATTGATGTTGCGCCAACGAGCGTCTGTTCCTCCGGCTTTGTGCTTTTCACCGGGAGCAGCAGCTTCTACTGGCATCGGCCGAGCGTTTCGCACGAAAACGGCGGCGTGCTCTCCTTTGCCGATGGCCATGTCGAATGGCACCGCTGGATTGATCCCAACACGTTCGGCGCCGCCAATTTGGGCGGCGACCCGGCGTGGGACGGCGCGCATTTCACTTTGTATTCGGCGAATGCCGACCACGACTGGCTGGTTCAACATGCAACCACGTTGAGATAATGGGCACGCTGAACTATCTCGCTTTCGGATCAATCCCCGCCATCGGTTTCATCGTCAACGGATCGCGCAATGGCAATTCCGTCACCGGCCCGCTGGTCAATTCCTGCAACGCGACTGGATGGTCAGGCATCTTCATCGAAATGTCGCCCTTGTTGCCGACGATGAGAATCACCGCGCGGTCGGGGTTCAAATATTTTTTGGCAACGCGCTCGATATCATCCGCAGTGACCGCTTCGATGCGCGAACGATAGTCCTTCCAGTAATTGGGGTCCTTCGCATATTGCCCGGTGAATTCGTCCTGCGCGAAAATTCCCGCCGTCGCCGCTTTCGTGCCGAACCGGTGCGGGAAACGGTCCACATATCCGTGCTTGGAAATCGCCAACTCCTGCGCCGTGGGCGGTTTTTCCATCATTTTTTTCATCTCTTGCAGCACGATGGAAGCCGCGTAGGTGACCGTGCGGGATTTGGACTGAAACTCCGCCGTGAACGTGGCCGGGTAATAAATGCCACCGGGAAATGACGAATACGCCGCGTAGGCAAGGCCTTCGTCCGAACGCACTTTGCTCATGATGTGCGAAGTGAATCCGCCGCCGCCCAAAATATCGTTCATCACCTGCGCGGCGAAATAATCGGGGCTGTCGCGCATGATGCCGGGCAGTTGGATGGTCACGCGCCCCTGGTTCACATCCTTGTCAACGATGTAAACACCGGGCTTGGCCAATTCCGTGTTGGTTGGAATGGCCGGCGGTTTCTCGCCCTGGTACGGCCAGTCGCCGAACAGTTTCTCCAGTTTGCCGATCATTTCTTCGCGATCAAAATCCCCGCTCACCGCCAGGACAAAATCATCCGGATGAAACCATTTGCGATGGAAATTCTCCATGTCCTCCCGCGTGATGCTGTCCACCGACGCCTTGGTGGGAAAATGATTTTCGAAAAAGTTTTCGCCATGCCGAAGAATGCTGTATTCGCGCGATTCGATGTCTTCGGATTGATCGTTGCGCTGCCTCATCTCCTGGAGCATCTGCTCCTTGCGCAACGCGACTTTGTCATCCTGAAAACGCGGCTCGGCCAGCACGCCGCGCAAAATCTTCAGCCCTTCATCCAAATCCTTTGAAAGCAGGTTGAGGCTGACCGAGCCTTCCGTGGCGCCGATGCTCGAATTCAATTGCGCCGCGAGGAACGCCAGTTTTTCTTCCAATGCTTCCGCGGTGAATTCCTTCGTTCCGCCGCGCGCCAGCAAGTCACCGGTCAATGGCGCCAAGCCTTCCTTGCCCGCCGGCTCGACATATGTTCCAACGCGCACAAGCACGGAAATGTTCACCAGCGGCAGCGTGCGGTCAGGAATCACATACGCCACTGGGCCGCTCTTCAATTGGACGCGGTAATCCGCCGGGTTTGGCGGATGATAATCCAGCGGCGGGAACTTGAGTTCCTCGGGACGCTTGACGATGTCCGCTGCGGACGCGTTTTGGATCAATCCGGCGCAGGCGAGCAGCGCGATGGTTGCGAGGTTTAAAAAGCTTTTTTTCATCTGTGAAATTATTCGTGAGCGGCCTCTTTTGGCGTCGAACCCGGCTTGCGCGTGAAGATGCTCACAACCCGGTTGTCTTTGGTGAAATATTTCTTCACGACGCGCTGGATGTCTTCGGCCGTGACCGCCTGGATTTTCGGCTCGGCCTCATTGATCTCGCGCCAGTTGCCTTCGCCATCGTTCATGATGAGCAGGTGCAGAATGGGCATGTTGGCGGAAAGTTTGCGATATTCATTAGCCGCGAATTGATTTTTCACCTTCTGCAATTCCTCGGGCGGCACCGGCTCCTTCCTCAACTTGTCGAGCTCATGGTAAATTCCCTGTTCAACGTCCTCCGGCGTCTTGCCTTCCTTGACCTCGCCGCTGATGTCGAACAATCCGGCCCACTTCCGCGAATCCTCTTCCGCATCAACCGTGGTCGCCACTTGCGAACCCAGCACCATGCCCTTGTAAAGCCGCCCGGTGCGCGTCGAGAGCAACTGCGCCAGCACCCGCAACGCATACGAATCCTTGTGGCCGAACGGCACCGTGTGCCAGTCGATGTCCACCTGCGGATTGGCTTCCGCCTCGGCATACATCCGCTTCTCGGCAAGCTGCGGTACTTCCGTCGTGATCACGTCCGGCGGGTTCACCTTGCCGCGCGGGATGCGCTCAAAATATTTCCGCGCCATCCGCTCGGCGTCTTCGATTTTGAAATCGCCCACCAGGATCAACGTGATGTTTTGCGGCGTGTAAAACTTGGAACGGAACTCGTCGGCTTGCGGTTTGGAGATCGAGGATATGTCCGATGGCCAGCCGATCACCGGCCAATGATACGGGACCGACTGCCATGTCATCGCCTCGGCTTCCTCCTCGAACCTGCCCAGCGGCGTTGAATCCGTGCGCATCCGGCGCTCCTCGAACACCACGTCGCGCTCGGCATAAAATTCGCGGAAGACCGGATGATAAATGCGCTCCGATTCCATCCACATCCACAGTTCCAGCTTGTTCGCCGGCACGCTCTCAAAAAAAGCGGTCATGTCCTCCATCGTGAACGCGTTCATGCCCGTCGCGCCCTGCGCGCTGAAAATCTGGTCCAATTCATTTTTCACCATGACCTTTCGCTCGGCTTCCACGAGTTTTTGGAATTGCTTGTTCAACTCGCGCCAGCGCGGCGTTTTGTTCTCCGGCTTCATCAAATCGTCAATGTCGCCGCGCCGAAAGGCTGCGCGCATCTTGGCTTCCTCCTCGCGCATCTGGTCGCGAACCTTTTCCTGTTCGGCCAGGATCTCCTGGTCCTTCTTGTAATCTGTCGTGCCGATGGTGGTCGTGCCCTTGAACATCATGTGCTCGAACAAGTGGGCGATACCGGTGATGCCCGGAGATTCATTGGCCGAACCGACGTGCGCCACCCAGCCGCCGGCGATGGTCGGCTCGTCGTGCCGTTCAACCATGAGCAATCGCATGCCGTTGTCGAGCGTGGTTTCCACGACTGGAACCTGCTGCGCGCGGAGCGTCGAAGCAGCCGTTTGAAAAATGGCGAGGCACACAACCGGCAGGAATCTTCCCCGGCGGCAGCCCCTGAAAATTCTCGGTAACATATTGGAAATAATCACGGAATTGAGACCCAAAGTAAGCGATGCCCGTTCAAGCGCAACTGCAAAACGGGCAAGCTTAAGCGCGACAAACTGTCGAAAACCGGGCCAAGCGTTTGGTGTCCATCCTTTAGAGCATTTCAACAAAAACTATAGCCGCATGAGACAAACCAACCGAGAGCGTCTTGGGCTGTGACTTGGGCCAGGGCCTGGCCTATAGCGCGGACTAAATCGGCAGGGTTTCGGGCTTTGGCCGTGCGCAGGAGAGCC
>DASRBR010000726.1:0-2527 GCA_035653495.1 Verrucomicrobiia bacterium | reverse complement strand
TTCGTTGTCAATCACTTCGAGGGTTGCCTTGCCTTGCGCGCAAACGACCGGGTTGCCGCCGAAGGTGTTGAAATGAATCCGCTTTGCCAGCACGCTCGCGATCTGCGGCGTCGTGACCACGCACGCCAGAGGACAACCATTGCCGATACCCTTGGCCATGGTGACGATGTCCGGGATGACGCCCTGCGTTTCAAAGCCCCAATAATGCGTGCCCGTCCGCGCGAATCCGGCCTGGACTTCGTCGGCAATGCAAACGCCGCCCGCCGCGCGAACGTGTTCATACGCGTGCTTGAGATAGCCGTCGGGAAAAACAACCACGCCGCCGACGCCTTGGATGGATTCCGCGATAAACCCGCCGACCTGACCGGACGTCGCAAAATCAATCAATTGCTTCACGTCGGCTGCGTATTTTTTGCCGGCCTCGGGATCGTTGCGGCCATAAGCGCCGCGGTACGGGTCCGGGCACATCGCATGATGAACGCCGAAGCTGTGCGGCACGTTGAATTTCCAGGTGTGATGCGAAGTCATCGACATCCCGGACGCATTGCCGCCGTGATAAGAATTGCGCAACGATATGATGTCGTAATTGCCCGTGTAAGCGCGCGCCATGAGCAGCGCCAAATCGTTCGCCTCGGACCCCGAATTGACGAAATAACAAACCTTGAGATCGCCGGGCATTTTCGAGGCAAGTTTCTGCGCGAAGAGGGCGATGTTCGGATGCAGATAAATGGTGGTCGAATGCTGCAAAGTTTCGTTTTGCTTGCGCACGGCCTCGAGCACGTGCGGATGACAATGGCCGACGCTGATGGTCACGATTCCGCCCAGACCATCGAGATAACGCCGTCCTTTGTCGTCAAAAATATATTGCCCCTTGCCTTCGACGAACATCACCGGCTTTTTGTAGTAAATGAACAGGGCTGGGCTGAGAAATTCCTTGCGCAGGCGCAACACTTCTTCTGCGGAAGGTCCGGTGTAGGGTTTGGGTTGGTAATCGAACGGCGGCAAAGTTGGTGTCTTCATGTATGGCCTTTCTCGGATGCGCAATTATATATCGAGGGGCCATGGTGCGCCACCGGAAAGAAACAATCAAGCCTGTGCGGTTGGTTGGGTTCTGTCTATCACCACAAACAACAAAAAAACAGCCGCCGAGTTAAACGGCGGCTGTGTCTAAGGCGCGTCATGCGCCTTTATTTGCCCGGCAGCCTGCTGCCCAATCGCTTCCGGAACAAATTCCCCATTTTTTCAAAACTTAATCGTTTACCGTCACCTTCCGGGGCTTGACCGCCTCGGACTTGGGCAGGTGAAGTGTGAGGACTCCCTGGGTGATCTTCGCTTCAATCTTGCCGGTATCAATCGCGGGATCGAGTTCGAACACGCGACGATAATCCGCCGGCGAAGATTCGCGATACAACGCCTGGCCTTTCACATCCTGCGGTGTTCGCCGGCCATGAATTGTCATCGTGTTCGCCTCCAGGGCGATGTCCAACCCTTCCTTGTTCACGCCCGGCATTTCGGCTTCAAGGATGTAACCATCCTTGGTCTCGAAAATATTCACTTCGGGCGAGATGTAATTCTTCGGTTCGTTCTGCACGACCGCGTCTTTGCGCGCTTCCTGTTTTGCAACGCTGCTGTTCATTGTTGATCCTTTTGTTTTGGACCGACGGCCACGGCCGCCGGGAAGTTGGTTGCGTTCAGTCAGTTGACCTTCACCTCGATTTGTTTCCGCTTGGCTTCCTCGGCCTTGGGCAACGTGACCGTGAGAATGCCGTCCTTGTATTGGGCTTTCACCTGGTCGCCTTTTACTGCGGCGGGCAGGGTGATGGAGCGTTGGAACACGCCCACAAAACGTTCAGACCGATGCGTCTGGGCGTCTTCGTACTTCTGCTCGCTCTTGCGTTCGCCGGAAATGCTCAGCATGCCGTCATGCAGCGAGACTTCAATTTCCTCCTTCTTCATGCCGGGAAGTTCCGCTTTGACGGTCACGGTGTCGGCATCTTCGAAAAGGTCAATGGCCGGATTCCACACGCTCAGGAGCTGGGAATTGCGGGTCCAATCACCGAATGGATTTTCAAACAATCGGTCCAGTTCATCACGCAGACCGAACAACTTGTCAAAGGCCGGCCAGACTGCTAATTCGGGCCGTTGCCATCTCGTTAGGTTACTCATATCAATTGTTCCTTTCTTTGGCTATTGGTTCGTTATTTGTTTATTAAATCAAAGCCGATTGTAAAAAAAGCTTGAGGCATGCCAGAGCGAAAGAACAACAACTAAATTAGCAACAACCAATTATACTGCAATTATTTGCGAATATAATCGGAAGACTTATGCGGATAGCAGGATTGTGCCATTTTGACTCATTTTGACCTAGCTTGAATTTTCATAGAGTCATAATGTCTCATTAGGAAAGCTGTCTTTTGTAGCGCAGAATTATATTCCGCTGTATCGCAGAGTTGCACTCTGCGGAGTGCTGGAATTTTCCACGCGCCGAACCTGTAAACGCCTGCCGACTACAAGTCGGCGATACAGC
>DASRBR010000725.1:0-10510 GCA_035653495.1 Verrucomicrobiia bacterium | reverse complement strand
TCCAATAGTCCCTTTCCCCTCACCCCGGCCTTCTCCCATCGGGAGAGGGAGTCACGAATTCCATCGCGGAAATAATATGGAGCGCTGGAATTCACAAGCGCAGGTGAATGTTTCCCCTCTCCTTGGGGAGAGGGAAAGGGTGAGGGGGACCGCGATGCGTTTCAATCCGATGCTGGTTCTGCAATCCAGCAAATGTCAAACTCGATGAGTCCTCCGGATCAGCCGAAGAATTTCCCGTTAGAACCAGTTCTACTTTATCTGGTCTATCTTCGCGGCGAGGACGAAATCGCTTTCCGTCAGGCCATCAATCTTATGCGTCGAGAGGGTGATTTTCACCTCGCCCCATGCGAGATAAATGTCGGGATGATGGCCTTGTTTCTCGGCAAGTTCGCCGACCTTGTTGGTGAAGGCGAGGGCATCGCGGAAGTTTTTGAATTTGAATTCGCGTTCGAGATGATGTTCGTTCACGACCTGCCAGTCGTCGTGCAATTCCCCGGCCAGCCGGTTCAACTCCGCGCCTTTGAGCTTCGGAGTTCCGCCGTCGCAAGGTTCGCATTTCTTTTCAGCCAGTGCGCTCATATATGTCTCCTTCTTTGAAAAAATATCTCCCGGCGGATGAGCGGCGTCAACTGGAAGAAGGTCCACAAATCTCTTCACCTTCGGCCACGCTTCCGCCTCGGTGATGTCCAAAAGGCAGTGCGGCGCCGGGAAACGGCAGTAATCCGAGCAGGGCTTGTAAGGGCAGGGCTTGCCTTCCATGAATTGCGCCGCCGGATGAAAGGGGAGGAACCACTCGACATTTTGCGGGCCGAAAAAAGTGAAAGTTGGAATTCCGCAGAGCGCCGCGAGATGTCCCGGCCCTGAATCGTTGCCGATGAACCCTCCCGCGCCTTCCATGCCGTGCAACAACTCGCTGACGCTTTGCGGCGCGGTGACATCTTTTTCGCCCATTTCCCTCCACCAGCCCAGTTGTTCCGGATCGCAAAGGATTTTAATGTTGTGTCCGCGCGCGCGCAATTTATCCATGATCTGCTTGTAACGTTCCAGCGGCCATACCCGCACCAGCCGCCGCGCGCCGGTGTGGATGACAATAAACCGATGGTCGCGGGGCGTGGGGAACCGGAGTTTTTCGCGAGGATCGAGATTGAGATTCAGCGCGCGCGCGATGGTGAGCCAATTTTCGTACTGATGCGACTCTGGATTGGGCGAATTCAACGGATGCGTCAGAAAAATCCGGCTGCCAAGGCGTGGAAACCCCAAACGCGAATGCGCGCGGGTGAGCATCAGCAAAAAATGATCGCGCGGGTCCCATCGGGCGGAAAGCGCCACATCAAAGCGTTCGTGCGATAATTTTTTCAGGACGGAAAACATTTTGCCCCATGGCCAGGCAAGGAGATGATATTTTTTTCTGAACTCGAAAGCCGTCCATGGAGCGTTGAACGGGATCACCGTGACCTCCGGCCAGAAACGCGGCTTGAGGTCGAGCGCGAATGGTTTGGCCAGCAGGGTGACGTCGAATTGTTCGGAGGCCTTCTGCAGAAACGGCGTGGCGATGGCAAGGTCCCCCAATTGCCATAATTGCACGATCAGCAATTTGGGTTTCATGGAAGACGACATGCACAAAGACCAAACATTGATTTGGGGACAAGTTTAACGCCCATCCGCCGGGGTGTAAAGCTGTGATGGCACATGCATTGTGCCGCAAAAACGAAACCCTCCAGGTACTGTCCTTTTTGCAATTGTGAATTACTCAGTCGGAGAGGCGGACAAAGACCCTGAGATCATATTGGCGGCTGTCGAGATTTTCGCGCAGGTGGCGAAACGAAGTGCTCGCAGGTTTGAGCGCAGCGCCGGTATCGCGCCATTCTCCTCCAAAATGGTTGTTCAGAAACGACGCGTCATCCTGCCGAACAATTGCAACTGAAACGCGGGCTTTGTCGCTGTCTGTCAGCAGGTGTATGTGATTGGGAAGTATGACCTCGGCTCCGTGTTGTTTGGCTGCATAATACGCGGCAAAGTCGGAAAAAACCAATTTATTACCAGGCACGTAAGGGGAAACAATTTTCATAATTGGAGCGTAACTTCGCGCCTGCCATTCAAAGGAAGCCACAGCGAGACGACGTGGCAATCCAACCAGACAGGACATGACGAGCAGGATGGAGAATGCAAAATTAGTGAAGTGTCCCCGCTCGGTTCGGCGCCAACTGTCCAATTGGGCGCAAATCCCCAAGGCAAATGGAAAGAACGCCATCCAGAAATAATAAATTGGAAAAATGCCTACCGCATGCAGCCCCAGCGGAATAGCGATCAGAGATACAAAACCAAATACGAACGGCGAGCGCCACCGGAAATTCTTGGAGCGGAAAAGCCTTCCAGCCTCCCAAAGCCATAAAACGAGCAGAGGGATCAAGCTGTAGTCAACATACAAGCCGGGAATTTGACGGAGCTTTTCGCGGAGGCCCGCTCCATATGGGTGAGTCCCGGGATAATGGGTGCCTCGATTTGCGATCGTATGATGGCGTATGCATTCTTCAAAATCTTTCCAGACTCCGTGATATTGATAAAAAAAGTAAAGCAATGTGCCTCCCAGGACGCAGCCGCCGCAAAGCGCAAGCAAACCGGCGCGAAATGGCCTTGGAACAAAAAACCAAGCCAATAAACAAATGAGACCCAAGTAAACGGCAAACTGGAGGCCATTCCAAACCAGCAATACGGCGCAAAGGCAGAGAACCAACCAAGAAAACCAGCGTGGCCGCAGTGAGAAAGCAAACAACGTGAACGCCAGCAGTAACATCGCGAGCGATTCGGGGCGGGCGAAGCGATAAGCGAACGTAGATGCGCTGCTCAATGCAAGGATTGCACAAAAAGCCAGACGGTTGGCCGGCATGGATATCAGGTTAAGACGACGGATGGCCAACCATGTCATCAAAACTGCCACAGTGACTGCGAAATGGTGAAACGCGCGTACGGTGAAGATGCTGAATCCGAAAATTTTCAGCCAGCAGAACAGGACAAACTGATAAAGCGGCACGTTTCCGGCCCAGAATTTGTCCCGTGTTTGCAGGAACCACGCCGCTGAGTGGAAACCATGTCCTTGATAAAGATTCACGGCTGGATCTTGGTACATCACTTCATCAATCCACACAGTGGGCGTTTTGTCCGCAGTGGTTAGGTTTATAAGAAAAAAAACAATCAAACCTATGAGCAGGAGCAGCGGCTCAAACCTTGCCAAACGCATTTTTTCAGCCAGTTGCGCCCGGTGCGCAAAAGGTCCGATCGTTTCGTCAGCCTGGGTGGTCATTCTATTCAGATTTGAAAAATTCGACCGCATTATAGCACGGGCCATCCCGTTGAGCACAAGTCCTAACCACCACAGGTGATGCTGCACATCACGTCCAATTTTACCGGTCGGCCGGACCAACTCTTTCGCCGTGTCCCCAAGTCCATCTGGACTTCGGTTTCGTGACTTCGTGAATAGTTCTCTTTGCCGGATTTTTCCTTGTATAAATGGAGTACGAAAACGGCTTCTGGAAATAAATTCCTCCTGCCAGCCTGCGCAACCGATGTTGCAAGACCAGCAATGGTTTCAGCCTGCGCGCCCAGAGCGGGGCGGAATTGAAAAGTTCTTCAGCTTCGCGCAATCCTTCCGGTGTCTGGCCTAGATTTTCACCGGTCAACGTGAACGCCGAAGTGAACCGCCGCAGGACGGCCATTCGCACCCGCTGGCGCAACAAACGCAGCATCCATTCCGCATCCCCGACTGCACGCAGTTTCGGATCAAAAAAAATGCCGAGTTCGCTGATGATTCGCCGGCGAAAAAATGTCCCGCAAGTGAACGCCGGCAGATGCGCCACCCATGTGTGATAAAGCGTAGGTGTCTGCACCTTGCGATGAAACCGGTAATTCCCGTCCGCATCCACCACCACAAAATCGGCGAAGAGCACGTCAACCTGCGGATTCCCGGCAAAAAATGTTTCGACTGCGGCCAATGCGCCCCGCAGATATTGTTCGTCGCAATTAAGGTAACTGAGGATGTCTCCTTCCGCGCGGCGCAAACCGCGGTTCACCGCATCATACATCCCGCTGTCCTTTTCCACGAACACCTTCACGCGAGCATCACGGGTGAGCCAGTCCAGCGTGCCATCATCCGAGCCGGCGTCTTGCACGATGTGTTCGCAGGCGACACCCTGGTCCGCCACGGACGCGACGCACAGCTTCAGCCAATCCGAGTTGCGGAAGCTGGGAGTGATGACCGAGAAGCGCACAGTTTGGCGGATACAGAAGATGGTGGCTTGCGCAATTTTAAGCTTTCGTGACCGCCCCGACGCCAACCGGAGGCGTGAGCTTGAGCGGACGGGCAGTTTTGCGTTGCACAGGCTGTTTGACGGGGCCAAGCATGCCGCCGTTCAACGCCACACTCAGGCCGATGGCTCCGCCGAAAGAGAGCATATCGCTGGCAAAAGCTCCGAAAATGATAAAGAAACCGATGATTTTGACGATAAAAAAGGCCAATAGGTACCGATTGATATTTTCAAGCGCCGGGTCTCCGAATTTATAATTGCGATATAAAACGCGGCAACCTGCTCCCAGGAACCATACAAATCCTGCCAAGCCCAAAAGACCAAATGGGATGACCACGGAAAGAGGGCCATTATGATAATCTCCGGCCAGTTCGGAGGCTGCGGCGCCGATTTCGCCGCGGTTCATGCCGCTGGTCAGCATCTCCAATTCATCTGCATCAATGGTCAGGCCTTTGCCCAGAATCAAATATTTGGGCACAGTCGGGAGAACCTCCTTCCACATCTCAATTCGCCAATCCGTGGACGCACTGGCGCTGAGTTCTGCTGCCGGATCCAGTTTCAAGGGAAGAAACGTGATGGAACGCTGGATCGAAAGAGGCAATTTATCGGCAAAAGGCAACGCTACCGCGCAAGTGAAAAGTGCTGTTATGAGCACCAACGGAAGCATTCGGCTACGCATCAAGCCCTCAAGATAGAACAGCAGGGCGCAAGTAAGAACCATGGTGATGATCATGCCGCGAAACCCGCCGAGCATGCACGCTCCAAGAAGAAACACAAAGACGGGCAGGCGCCACCATTTTTTTGCATCCAACAGCCCACGAATGTTGTGGCGCGCCAGCAGCCAGGCCATCAGCGCCATGCTGGACATGGCCAGGCTGCTTAAACGCGTGAATTGCTCGCCCGCCGCGGACTCCCTTGAAACCATGCCGGCGGTATCTGGCGGGAAAATCAAAAAAATGAAATAGAAAGAAGGGCTGACAATGGCGGCCAGGTGGCCGAAGACAGACGTCATGCCGCCTAAAAAATAGAGATTGATATACGTATTGGCCTTTTCCAGCGGAATCCGCCGGGCAGCCAATGCAAAGTATCCCATGATGGAAACCAGGAGAACCACGTAACGCCTGCCGCCGATTTGACTGGAACCTAAAGCGTTTACTCCGATTCCGCCCGTGAGTTTGGCGGTTGCCAAAACGACTGCCACGATGAAAAGCAGTGGCCAGGTTACGGATGGAACTGAAATGAATTTCAGCCTTTTGTTCATGATGTACGAGAGCATCGAAATGCCAAAGCTCGCAGCAATCAGGGCCATCGCCAGCGTTGGCCTGCCGGGCAGAAAAAAAAGGCCCATCGTGGAATTCCAAAAAAGAACCAGCAATAAATGATGCCAGCGCAATAAAAGCGGCGCCATCAACAGCCCGAACAGCAGCGAGACTGTGAGAAATGACGTAAAATCCACCGGATTTGCCAGAAGGTAGCCAAGAAAGATCGCCAGCGGCACGCAGATGCCGTAAATGACCACCGAGCGAAACAATGAATAGGCGTTCGTCATTCGTAACGGGCGTGTGAGCAACATTCAGGCCATTCGGCCTGGTTTCTCATCAGTTGTTCTTATTCTGTAGCCGGCTCGGCACCGGGGTTCGGAGGCTGGGCCACTCCACCATTGATGCTCACACTCAGCCCAATCAGGCTGGCAAACACCAGCAAATCACTGGCAAATGCGCCGAAAATAAAAATGTAAATAAGGATTCGGGCCACAAAAAATGCCAAAAGGAAGGTGTTGAGGCGATGCAAGGAGGGATCGCCATAAAGCCGGTTCTGGCGCAAAACTTTTACCGAAGCCCAAAGAAACCAGACGAAACCCGCCACGCCGAAAAGGCCGAACGGGATGAGGATGGACAAGGGCCCGCTGTGATAATCGCCTGCGATCAACGCTCCTTCGTAATTGGCGCCACTGCCAAGGGATTCGCCTTGTGCGAGCATGTCCAAATCCTCCTGGCTTAAGGCGAGACCTTTGCCTTTGATCAGGTATTTGGGAACGGTCGGCAATACTTCCTTCCACATTTGAATGCGCCAGTCGGAGGAGGCCTCGGCGCTCTGGCGGGCCATCGGATCAAGATTATTCAACGGCAGAAATGCGAGGCTGCGTTGCGCCTCCAAAGGCAGTTTGGACGCAAACGGCAAAATCGCGGCGCAGCTAAAAACACCGACAAGCAGGAGGATTGGAAACAGCCGTGTTCGACACAATCCTTCAATATAAAACAGAATGGCCAGGATAAGCAGGATGCTGATGACGGTAGAACGAAACCCGGAATACATTGCCATCACCAATGTCACCATCAAAAAAAGCAACCGCCATGGGCGGGTGAAGTCGAGCAAACCGCGCGCGCCATAACGCGCGAAAAGCAAGCAAGCCAACCCCATGGCAATGGGACTGAACCCCCCGTAACGGATGATCTGCGAGTTTACCAGGTCCAGGCCGCTGCTTGAACTGATTTCGCTCACCGCGCCTTGCACCGGGAACAACTCCACCAAAAAATAGAATGCCGGCCCGGCGAGGGCCACGAAATACCCAACCAGCGCAGTTAGTGACGAAAGGAAATAGGTGTAAACCGCCAGTTCGGCCCATTTGCGCTTAATGTGAACGCAGGAAAACCCGAAATACGCAAGCACGGCAAGGAAGATTATAAAATAGCGTTTGCTGCCCACCACCCGGCTCCCGAAAATGTTAAGCCCAATGCCTCCGCTCACATAAGCGGTGACCGCCACCACGATTGTGAGGAAAATCAATGATCGAGCCACACTTCGTGCCTGGAAAAAAGGCACTTTTTGTCCCAGAGAGCGATTCAACGCCAGGATGGAAAAGCTCAAAGCCGCCGCAATCATCCAGAGCATGGGGTGACCCGGCAGGAAGTAGGGATAAATGAACGCGTTACAACTGAAAATGAGCAGGGGATGATGCCAGCGTATCAACAGCGGAGTGGACAAGATGGCGAAGACGAGACCAACTACCGCAATGCTGCTCAGTTCAAATGGCTCGGACAGAAGATAGCCAAGCAAGACTGCCAACGGCAGGCAGACCCCGTACACCAGGTGCGTTCTCGATATTGTTGCGGTATTTGCCATGAAGGATTGATATTAGGCCAAAACGGAGATGCCGGCGCAATCACATTTTAGCTTTTCTTCGCATGTATTGCTGAATTTGACCAACAAACTTGAGGAATGTTGAAAAAGAAAAAATGGAAAACACGAGATTTCTGACGGATTCCGGAGCGACAATTTTTAGTTTGAGCTTTCCCAAAAAAAACTTTTCTTCTCAAGCTGGTTGTTATATTCCTTACCCTGAATCAAAACGTAAAAATGAGTCTTGGACTAAGCGCTGCGATACATTGATGGCCAAAGATTTATGACTTTTTGCAAAAATCGAATGGCATGGCCTGTTCTGGGGGCCGTGCTGTTCTTTGCCGCGCTTTGGCTGCTCGATTTTCCCAAGCCGACCTACGACGACTTGTTCCAGGCTGGAGCGGCATTCCACATGGCGCAAGGCGGTGATTTTTCCAATCCCCTGATCCAGCGCCAGGAATTTCCCAGCCATTATTTCTTTGTTTATCCTCCGCTCAACTCCTATTTGCTGGCCGGATGGTTGAAACTCTTTGGAATCAGCGCCACTTCCGTCACGGCTTACGGCATTTTCAATTGCATCGTGGTCTCCATCGCCACGATCTGGGTTTTGCGCCGGCATGGGGCCTCGGTTTGGCTGCAATGGTTCGTGCCGCTTGGAGTGGCTTTTGGGCTTCTTCTTCTGGGGCTTCGCCCCGAACCCCTTGCGGTGGCGCTTGCGATGACCGGCTTTGCCATCACCGAATCCGAATCCGCTTCGAAAAATGGAATACTGCAATGGACAGGCTTCTTTTTGCTCATCCTTGGAGCTTCTGCCGCGCCGCGCGCGACGGTCTTTGTGGTGACGCTGGCGATTTACGCCGGTTATCGTTTATGGAAAGAAGCAACTCCGGGTCGTGAACGTTCCAAGATCATGTTGCGATGGCTCGGCGCGGCCGCAGTGACGGGATTTCTATTTTTGCTGATGATTGGGTTTCGCGTGACGGATTTCATCCATACATTCCACTTCCATGCGGCGGGAAGGATCAGCAACGACAAGTTTTGGGTCTTCAAGCAGTACATTTTCGGTTTGGGTTATTTGCAATGGCCGCTGCTGCTGCTGCCATTGGCGCTCGCGATTTGGATGCTCCGCAAACCAAAGGACCGTTTAAGCTGGCCGGCTTTGTTGCTCGCCTTGGTGGCGCCGCTTGCGTTCTGCACCGGGGGGCTTGGATCGGGAACAACCTGGTGGGCTTTTCTGGTGATGGTGCTCTTGGCCGGTTCGATTGTGAAAATGTTGCCGCAGAAAGGCGCGATTGCGCTGCAGGTTTGCATCTTCCTGATCCTGGCGGTGGTGAACCGCAAAATGGCGGGCGAGTGCTTCGGAATCATCAGCGGCCATATCAAGCGGGACACAGGAGATCAATTGGCCGTGGCAAAGAGCATCCGGCCGACGCCAGAACATCCGGTTTTATTGGATGCCTGGGTCGCGCGTTATGTTTATGGCTATCGGCTGCCGGAAGGGATGATTGATGCCGAATGGAGCGTGAAATTTCCCGGCGCGGGCCCGGGCTCCTACACGCTCACCAAGGATTCCGGCCCGCAACTACGCAAGGGCGATGTCTATGTGATTTCCGATTACATGAAACGTTGTCTCGAGACATACACGCTTTTGGAATGCACCAATGAACCGGTTTGGCATGCATTTGGCCTGAAACAGCTTGCCTACGACCCTTATCCGTGTCGCGTCCACATCATTCCCGCTGAAGATTGCAAAGACGTGCGTCCAGGCGCCGCCCAACGCATTCCTGGCAGTTGATTCACCGAAAAGAATACGGTTGGAGTCCTGGATGCAGCTTCAAGGTTTTTAATCCTCCTTCTCGGGCATATTAGCGCCCAAAATCGATAAGCACGTATAACAGCGATGCTGATATATTTTGCTTGCATAAAGCCGATGGCGTGCTACTCTTTTTGCGCGGGGAGGGTTCCGCCTTCGCCAAGGCTACGGCGGACAGGTCCGCCTCCGCCGGGGTTATGGTGGACACGTGAACGTTTATCGTTTGCGACGTTCTTTTCCGCCTCCGCAGAGGCTACGGCGGATGCGACGTTCTTTGACATTTGAATCGGATGCGGGTTCTGGATGCTGGATGAGCGCAATGATTCCATCCAGCAGATCTTGCCATCCCCCCATCTTCGTTGTCGTGAAGGATGTTCCGGGTCGGGGATTTTGCCATCCTCTATCCGCTATCCTCCATCCTCGCTTGATCTTGGATGGATATAGCCCCATTCCGTAGTAGGCCGGAGTCCGGCCCAGTCGGATTGTATCGCCTTGTGTCGGATAACCGGCGTGGGAGCGCGGACAGCTTGGTCACCGTAGCCTTGGCGGAGGCGAGCCTTGTCCGCGTGGACTTGGTTGAACCAATCGGCTACGAGAGGTCAGCATCGGAACTCGGGATTTTGACTAGGCGTTTCAGCTTGTTTCAGCTTGTTTCACCTGGTTTCAGCTATAAGGAAAAAAAATTGGAACGGGGAGGCTGAAAACCGACGTTTTCAGCTACGAGGAACGGACGCGCTGCAGCCTTGGCAGACTGCCAACGAACTACCGAACGGCCGGGCCGCCTGAAGGCGGAACTCCAAACACGGAGGGTGCGCGGGTCCGGAGAACCTTTGATTTTGAATGAGGACCCGCGCTAAGTTGTCCCTGTTTAGTGACTTTAACGCTATTGAAATCTAACGCCACCATCAAGCCGGATTCGACCCAGCGCGAACATTCGACGTTCGCCATGGTGAAAGGCCGGCGTTCGATTCATCATTTGCTTGAACCGCTCGCCGGGCGCGACGGTCTCGAAGACAAAATGTTGCCGTTCAACTTGGAAGGTGAACAGCACGCGATTCCCCGCTACATTTTTCGCGGGCCGAACAGCAGCGATCCAATCCGGCTGGGCATTTTTGCGGCCATCCACGGCGATGAACCGGCGGGAGCGTTGGCCTTGGTGCAATTCTTGCGCGATTTGGTGGCGCAACCGGCGTTGGCCGAAAATTATCTGATTCGCGCGTATCCCATCTGCAATCCCACCGGGTTCGAGGACAACACCCGCTGTTCGCGGGCGGGA
>DASRBR010000724.1:0-3273 GCA_035653495.1 Verrucomicrobiia bacterium | reverse complement strand
ATGGTCGGCGATGGCGTGAACGACGCGCCGAGTTTGGCAGCATCGGACGTCGGCGTAGCCATGGGCGCGCGCGCTTCGGACGCCGCGCTTGAACAGGCTGAAGTGGTGTTGATGCACGACCGGTTGGAGAATTTTCTTTCGGCATTTCGCTTGAGCCAACGCGCGCGGCGCATCATCCGACAAAATCTGGTGATTTCATTGGGCACCGTGGTGGTGCTGGTCTGCTTCGCGATGCTCGGCAAAATTCCGCTCACAATCGGCGTGGTCGGCCACGAAGGGAGCACGGTGGTCGTGATGATGAACAGCTTGCGATTGTTGATCGGCGCCGGTTCCAAGAAGAGTTAGGCCCGAAAATTTGGGTTATTCTTAGTCGTCTAAAATCTTTTGATATCTCTTGCGCAGGCTTATCTTTACCTTGGACGAGGAAAAGCTCCCAGGACGCTTTTTGCCTTCATTTTTAGAAATCGTTCCAAGGCAAAAATAATTGTCCTCAATGGCACGGCCTGTTCGTCCTATAGATGATGGAAAACAAAAAGAACAATTAACAAAACTATGAAAAACAATTCAATTGTCCAACCTTACGTGTTCTTCGATGGAAAATGCGAGGAAGCCATCGAATTTTACAAACGAGCGGTCGGCGCGGAAGTGGTCATGCTGATGCGCTACAAGGAAAGTCCCGAGCCGCCGCCGCCGGGTTGCGGTCCTTCGGACGCAAACAAAATCATGCATGCGCAATTCCGCATCGGCGAAACGACCATCCTGGGCTCGGACGGACGCGCCACCGGCAACCCAAAATTCGAAGGCTTTGCGCTTTCGATTTCACTTCCTACCGAAGCTGAAGCCAAGAAGGCTTTTAACGCGCTGGCTGAAGGTGGAAAAATTGAAATGCCCCTGGCAAAAACCTTTTTCTCCGCGGCCTTTGGGATGGTTGTGGACCGCTTCGGCGTGTTTTGGATGGTTTTGGTCACACCGAACACTGGAAAATAAAACAAACACAATTCTCCATCGCCTGCGCTCGCCGTCAAAAGCCGGGCGCAGGCGATTTTAAAAAATTCTATGAAAGCTGAAACGGATCGAAATATTCAAGCAAGCGACCAATTTGCCGGCGAAAGAAAAGAAATGAACGTGAGTGAAATCAACAAAACCTCGAAGCCTATGCTTTGGACAGGACGCGTCTTGAGTGGCTTGTCTGCATTGTTCCTCCTCATGGATGGCGTGATGAAATTGGTCAAGCCGGCGCCGGTCTTGGAAGCAACCACGCGCCTTGGATTTCCTGAGCACGCTCTCACCGCGATCGGCGTCGTCTTGATTGTCTCCACAATTCTGTATCTGATCCCACGCACCGCCGTTTTAGGCGCAATCCTGCTGACCGGTTTTCTTGGCGGTGCCGTCGCCACCCACGTGCGCGCCGGTTCCCCGGCTTTCGAAACCTTGTTTCCAGTCATTTTCGGCGTGTTGATTTGGGGCGGCCTTTTCCTTAAGGACGCGAGCCTGCGCGCGCTTTTTACCTCCATGCCAAATCGCTGATATCCATGTGCCACTGATCGTTGTCGGTCACGCGCACGGATTCTTTCTCCTGTTTGTAAACGATTTTTTCCAAGTCCACGGAAGGCGGCAGGATATTGATCAGCGTGTCGCCGCTGAAAAGCGAGATGATGCGCGTGCGCAACTCCGGCCGGCGAAAAAATACCGCCTTGACTGTGTCCACCGCGTAAACGTGCCCCGAGACGCGCGCAATTCCGTTCTCGTATTCGTCCACAACTCCCACGAAATGCCGTTGCGGTTCCTTCTCCAATATTCGCCGGTGGATGACATGGATCTTCTCGCCTTTTTGCAAAATCATGACTGATTATTTAATCGGTTCGGCTCGGAACACCAGCTTTTGTTTGGGTGCCATCAACGCATTCAAACTTTGTTTCGCTTGCCGGGTTTAAGTTTGTTTATCAGGATGGGCCGCCATGCAAACCACATTCACCGGAGCTTCGACAGGCATCCGCCCTTTTCAGCCGTCGGATATTGATTTGCTGTTTGCCGCCGCCCGGGAATCATTAAAAGACCTTTCGCCATGGCTGCCCTGGTGTCACATGGATTATTCAATATCGGATTCCAAAAGTTGGGTGATGGGCCGTGAAGCAGCATGGGAAAAAAGCGAGGAGTATAGTTTTGTCATTTTTGAAGTTAAGAGCGGCGCATTCCTCGGAGGCGTTGGTTTGCACCATATAAACAAACTGGACCGATGCGCAAACGTCGGATACTGGGTCCGCACCAGCCGGACGGGTCAAGGAATTGCCCCGGCCGCCGTGCGTATGCTTGCCAATTTTGGCTTTCAAGAACTCAACCTTAACCGGTTGGAAATCATCATTGGATTGGGCAACAAGGCCAGCCAGCGTGTCGCAGAAAAGGTCGGCGCAAAACGAGAGGGGCTTCTGCGCAAGCGAATTTGGCTGGACGGCGCGGCACATAACGCACTGTTGTATTCTTTGGTGCCAGAGGATTTGGACGCTTGAACTTGCCACCCGTCTCCCTTAAAACGCCGTTGCGAATGAACAAAAATCACGGCCTCACTTTGATTGCGCCGCGTGTCACTCCGATGCTGGATCCGGCGTTTCGTCCGGCAGTGCTGGCGAATCGCGCTTTTCGCGATCAGGCGCGGGCCAGCAAGAATGCGGTACCGGTCGAATTCGCACTGGAACAAGCGGATGGCTCGGTGTTTCGTTTCAAGACGGAAGTGCTCCCCGATCCTCATGCGGCAGGCAATTTCACCTACATCGAGCGCATGATGAAATTTCTGTTGTGGTCGCGCGGCGGCTTTCGCATCCATTTCAACGGTCCCAAGTCGCTCGCCGATGCGTTGCAGAAACATTATCGCGAAACACCCACGGGCAAATTTGATTCGGAGATCGTCGGCGCGCGCATCTATGACAAACCGATCGAAGTGGTGATGACGCGCGAGCTGCCGCCGGAACGCTCCAATACCGCGCCGCTGGGCCGTCATCTCGAGGGTTGCCGCATCGGATTTGATTTGGGCGGGAGCGACCGCAAAGTTGCCGCCGTGATCGATGGCAAAGTTGTTTTCAGCGAGGAAACGGTTTGGGACCCTGTCAAGCAAAGCGACGCGCAATATCATTATGACGGCATCATGCATTCGTTGAAAATGGCGGCGAAACATCTGCCGCGCGTGGATGCCATCGGCGGAAGTTCCGCCGGCGTTTACGTGAACAACCGCGTCAAAGTCGCATCGCTTTTTCGCGGCATCGCGCCGGATGATTTCAA
>DASRBR010000723.1:0-5978 GCA_035653495.1 Verrucomicrobiia bacterium | reverse complement strand
TTCGATGAGTATCTCGGCCCAGATGATGCCCGTTTTGATGTGCACAGACGCGACCTTGTAAATGCTCATGCTCATCTCGTCCATGTTGAACCAGTTGCGTTTCCGGCGCACGACCGCCTTGTCGCTGACTTCGATGTAGGTCGGAAACAGCACATTGCCGCGTGTCCAACGGCTGGCTTTGAAAATTTCGGCTGGCATAGTTTTCCTTCGTTATCCCTTGCTCAAATAAATTTGCAACTGTAAAGGAGCTTTGGCAAATGGGCGTGAGGAGCGGAATGGTTACATGGTTACAATGTTACAACGTTACAAAGCAGCCCGTCTGCACCATGTAACCATGTAACGATGTAACCCCCTCACACCCCATTCATCACCAGCACTGCCGCGCCTTCAATTTTCCCATCGCGCAAACGTTCCAACGCCTCGTTCGCCTCGCTCAACGGAAACGGCTGCACGTTCGTGACCACCGGCACTTTCGGCGCGAGCGCAAGGAATTCCTCGCCATCGCGCCGCGTGAGGTTCGCCACGGAACGAATGCTCCGTTCTTCCCAAAGCCAATCATAAGGAAACGACGGGATGTCGCTCATATGAATCCCGCCGCAAACCACCACGCCGCCCTTGTCCAGCGCGCGCAACGCCTGCGGCACCAGTTCGCCCACAGGCGCAAAAATGATGGCGGCGTCGAGCGGTTGCGGGGGGAGCGTCCCAGAACTGCCAGCCCATGTTGCGCCCAATTCGCGGGCAAATTCCTGGCCTTTCACATCGCCGGCGCGCGTGAATGCGTAAATCTCCCGCTTCTGGAACCGCGCCACCTGCGCGATGATGTGCGCGGCCGCGCCAAATCCATAAATACCGAGGCGCTTCGCTTCGCCGGTCATGCGCAGCGAACGAAAACCGATCAATCCCGCGCACAAAAGCGGCGCGGCTTCCGTATCGGTATAATTTTGCGGGAGGGGAAAGCAAAATCGTTCGTCGGCAACGGTGTATTCCGCGTAACCGCCGTCGAGCGTGTAACCGGTGAAGCGCGCGTTGTCGCAAAGATTTTCGCGGCCCGAACGGCAAAAACGGCATGTGCCATCCGTCCAGCCGAGCCACGGGATTCCAACGCGGTCGCCAACCTTGAACCGTGTCGCGCGGTCGCCAAGTTCCGCCACGCTGCCGACAATTTCATGTCCCAGGACGAGCGGCAATTTCGGATTCGGCAATTCGCCGTCAATCACATGCAGGTCGGTGCGACAGACCGCGCAGGCATGAATTTTTATTAGCACCTGACCGGTGCCCGGCTTTGGGGTGGGAAGTTCAACGGCCTGCAAAGGCTGCCGCGCTTTCAAAAGCACCATCGCTCGCATATCGTTGTGATCAATTGCCCGGGGCTTTTTCCCATCCTGCTCTTGCTCAATGGTAAGCCCTGTAGCAGCCTGCGTAAACGGCGATTGCAAAGCAGAATTGCTGTGCCAATCGGCTGAAAGATGTAAAAAATCCCGACGTTTTTTCAGCGATTTTACAGTTCCGTAACATATCGCGCCGGTGTTCAAGTCCGTAGTTATTCGGATTCCCTCTTTTTTTGGATACAGCGCGGATTGCATAGGTGCTTGGAGCAAAATACGTTATGCGTTTCGCAATCGACGGCGAAAACCAATTCATCAACAGATTGCGTTAAACTCCAATCCGGGGCATTGCTTTTGCTCCCAAGGCGTTAAGCGACAAAGGGTGAGCAGGCAATGTTGCTGAAGAATTTACTGAAACAACTAGCGAGAAAAAAAGACGTAATGAAAAAGGCAGGATTTACCGGCGTGTTATTGCTCGCCGCTCTTCTTTCTCCCGCGCTTAAGGCCGATCAAATCGTCCTGAGTGTCGGGCCATATCAATATGACATTGCCGGTGAATTCACTGCGACCACGACCCCGTCGCTACCTGTTACCGGATACACTGCGTACACTTCCACGTCTTCAACCTTTCAAACCTTCTGCGTCCAGACAGAAGTGGATTTTACACCCGGTCAAAGTTACTCCTATACGATGGGGTTAAGTGCGATAGGAAGCGGCCAAACCTACATGCCCGGCTTCAACGGTTCTCTTACGGCAGGCACCGCCTGGCTTTATGCGCAGTTTGCATCCGGCGGTCTTGGAAGCAGCTACGATTACGCGAATGCGAGCAATAGCCGAAAGACCGATGCAGGCCTTTTCCAAGCCGCCATCTGGGCTTTGATGGGGGAAGCCGTTCCGAATGACGGTGCTTATCAGACGGCAACGACCCTCAACAACACTTACTACGCGATGACCATAGCTCACTTTGGAGGAAGCGTGAGCGCTGCGGATGCGGCCGTCAATAGCAGCGACAATGACGGTGTGGAAATTTTGCAGCTTGGAATCGCGCCCAACGTTGCTCAGAATCAATTGTATTACAACCCGAGCGCTGTTCCGGACAACGGCACGACCCTGGTCCTCCTCGGTTTGGGCCTTTGCGGACTGGCAATTTTTGGCCGCAAGCTGAAGCCGGCGCACTCGGCGAAATAATTTTGCGCGCCACTCGTGGCGCTGAGTCTAATCAGTAACGTCAACCCTCATCCAAACCCGCGTTGAGTTCCTCGGCGCGGGTTTTTCGTTGAACCGCGGGTGAACCAAGAATAGGAAAATGATCCGCCACAGATTACACACGGATTGAACACGGAAAAATGGCTGGTAAAGAACCGGCGCAGCAAGTCGTCACAAACATTCCAACGTATTGGGAATTATCGAACACCTGCTTTGCCATCTCCCATCAGTGTTTGTTCCGTGTTTAATCCGTGGCTAAACTGAATCGGACTTTTTATTTTTTATTGGGCAAACACGCGCCTCTCGCGATAAGTTCCTCTCATGAGCAACGATTTTCGGACAGAAATGGATTCAATGGGCGAGATGAAAGTGCCGGCGAGCGCTTATTACGGCGCGCAAACTGCGCGGGCCGTCGAGAATTTTCCCATCAGCAACCTGCGTTTTTCCCGGCCATTCATCAAGGCGCTTGGGCTCATCAAAAAACATGCCGCGGCGACCAATGCCAGCCTCGGTTACGTCCCGCCCAAGATCGCACAAGCCGTCCAGCAGGCCGCGCAGGAGGTGATTGACGGCAAATGGGACGCGCAATTCGTCGTGGACATTTTCCAGACCGGTTCCGGCACTTCGACGAACATGAACGCCAACGAGGTCATCGCCAATCGCGCCATCGAAATCCTCGGCGGCAAACGCGGCGACAAATCGGTCCATCCCAATGACCACGTCAATTGCGGCCAGTCCTCCAATGACGTCATCCCCACCGCGATCCATCTTGCCACGCTCGACAGCATCGTGCACGAATTGCTGCCGGCGATGAAAGAATTGCACGCCGCATTGGACAAGAAATCGAAGGAGTTCGAAAACATCTTGAAGATCGGCCGCACGCATCTGCAGGACGCGACGCCCATCCGGTTGGGACAGGAATTCAGCGGTTACGCGAGCCAGGTCGAGCACGGCATTGAGCGATTGGAAAAGCTCGAAAAGAATCTGGGTGAACTGGCGTTGGGCGGCACGGCAGTCGGCACCGGCATCAACACACACATTGATTTTGCGAAGAAAACCATTGAAGGCATCGCGCGCGAAACAGGATTGAAATTGCGCGAGGCAAAAAATCGTTTCGATGCGCAGGCGTCGCGCGACGCCGCGGTCGAAGCGAGCGGCGTGTTGAAAACCGTCGGCGTCAGTTACATCAAGATCGCGAACGACATCCGGTTGCTCGGCTCGGGACCGCGTTGCGGCATCGGTGAATTGAAATTGCCCGCCACACAACCCGGTTCGTCCATCATGCCCGGCAAGGTGAATCCGGTCATGTGCGAAATGCTCATCCAGGTCGGCGCGCAGGTCATTGGCAACGATGCCGTGATCACGTTCGGCGGAACGTTCGGCAATTTTGAATTGAACGTGATGCTGCCCGTCATGGCGCATAATCTGTTGCAGGCAGTCGAATTGCTCGCCAGCGGCAGCCGGGTTTTCGCGCGGCGCTGCATCGTGGGCCTCGAAGCCGACAAAGCGAAGTGCGAAGGCAATATCGAGAACAGCCTGGCCATGTGCACCGCGCTTGCACCCGTCATCGGATACGACAAGGCGGCGAAGATTGCGAAAATTGCCTACGACACCGGCAAGACCATCCGCCAAGTCGCGCTTGAAACTTCCGGACTCGACAAGGCGAAACTGGAGCATTTGCTCGACGCGCGCAGCCAGACCGAACCGGGAACTGGCGCCGGCGGCAGCGCCGGAGGGTGATTTTCGACTGCGGCAGTGCACGGGCGCAGGTACGAAAAAAAGATTCGCTTTTCCGCTCTCATTAACACCGGGCTTCAGCCCGGTGAAGCGGCAAAAAGGGGTACCAGCCGTTTCAACGGCTTCCCAAAGCAGTCTTAAAACCGTTAGAAACGGTTGAATCATTGACTAGTGGCGTTATCCCACCGGGCTAAAGCCCGGTGTTAATGAAAGCGAACAGAATGAAAGCGTATCACGACAACGTGAGGAGACCATCATCTTGTCTCGCCGCAATATTTGCTTGCAGCGATGAATTCGCCTGTTATCAATTCCGAAAAATTTCGGGGTTGATCGGGCGTAAGAAGGCTCTTCAACAAGGAAATTTCAGTTCACCGTGCCACGGAAACGTATTTCCATGGCCAGACCAAAACCCAAAATGAAAACTATTCTGTGCTGCTGTGTTGTGTTGTCGACTGCCTTCGTCCCATTTGCCCATGCGGATGATCCTTCCACGGCTGATAAAAGCCAATACACATTACTCAATCCAACCCCGCGCGAATTAATGCGTCCTTGGTACACGGACAATGCCGGGCAAACCCCTTATACGATCGACGCGGGCCACTTCGAGGGGGATGTCACCGCGTTTGGTTATGCATATTTTCACCGCGCCTATCCGCCCGTGCAGCAAAGGAGTCGCAAATACATTTTCGGAGGAACCGAAATAAAGGCTGGCTTGTTGAATAACGTGGATATTGAACTATCCATTGTGCCATACACCATCCGCACCGATAACTACACCAGGAGCGGAACTGCCAATCGTTTTTTTCGCCGAAGCGGCGTGGACGATCTTTACTCCCGCATCAAGTGGAATCTCTGGGGCAATGATGGGGGTCGCACGGCGCTCTCCCTCGGCGGGGTTGTTTATTATCCCACAGGCACGGGTAACATCTCTGATGAGCGGTACACAGGCGGCTTGCTGGTGGATTTTACAGCGCATCTGCCTTGGGACATCGAGATGCGCATTCATGATAACGCGCTTTCCAGCGTGGATTATCCGGCGAACTCAACAACCTTGACCCGTGATTTCTCGTTTCAGAATGAACTCAGCGTGCTGCGTCCGATTGTGGGCAACTTGAAAGGATACGTTTTGTTCAACACCTATGCCTTCACCAGCACGGGCACGGATTGGCAAGGCACCATCGGCGCCGGGCTGAATTATCGCGTCACGCCAAACGTTGAGTTATACGCCGGCGCTGATTTTGGGGTGCATGGCACCTCTTCCGACTACAGCCCGTTCATTGGTATCAGCGCCCGGTTCTAAAGATATTAGAGCTCTCGCTGCGAAAGAAAGCGCTAGGGGATTGGCGCATCTCCACGGCGCTATCACGCCTTCGCGTTCAAGGCCTGAAAGGCCCGTATATGAGAGCCCAGGGCAAGCGCAGCGCCGCCCTGGGTAAAAGGCGCAAACACATCAAGCCCTGAAAGGGCGCAACAATCTCCTTCAAATCCAATTTGTTACGCCCTTTCACGGCGTATGATTTCTCCCGTCTGTGACCTGGGCCTGCGCTCGCTTTGCTCGCTCCAGCCCAAGCTCTCATATTGCGGGCTTCCAGCCCTCCTGCATAGGTGCAGGTCTCGTCAGCCTTCGACTGCTTCGCATTTGCGAGCGATACTAAACCTTGGGTGCAGTCTTCATTCTTTTACCCTTGGGTGCAGGCTCCGCCTGCCGTG
>DASRBR010000722.1:0-2533 GCA_035653495.1 Verrucomicrobiia bacterium | reverse complement strand
GATGATGCGATAACCGGCCTGCGAATCATTGCGGAATGAGGGATTGTAAATCCAACCGAACGTCGGCGCGGCGTTGGTGACGACGGTTTCTTCAGGATGCTCCAGCAAATCACAAAGCAAGCCGCTTGGCGCATTGGCCGCCCGCAAGCCCAGCGGCAGGGCCACCAACACCAGCGACAATCCACACACCAAAATTTTTCTGATTCTGCCCGATGCGATCACGGGTAGTTTTTAGCAACACCATTCAATCGCTCCAAATGCAAAAGGGCGGGGCGCGGAAATTTTCATAACTTCTAAGGTGCTTACCCCATTCACGCGACTGTTAGATTGGAGTAGAAACTCTCATTCAAAGAAGTTTTTCCCTGAGCAATACTAACAGGCCAAATAGTTGTGCTTTGTAAAAGGAGTTGCGCTTCCTCGGGGTTATTTCCACCAGGCTGCAGGATTGGTTTGTCATCGGGCATCTACACGAACCAGGTTATGGAGAACAACCAACATCCGCACAATGGGCGTTCCAGCGTCCGCCGGCTTGTGCCCGGTATATGCGATGTTTCCGTCACGAACGCGTGCAATGCGAAATGCAGCTTTTGCTCGTTTGCCTATGACAAACAGATTGTGAAAGACAAACGCTGGATTGACAGCAACGAATTTGCCCGCGCGCTGCCATTCCTCCACCGGCGCGGAATCCGTTACGTGAACTTCCAGGGCGGTGAGCCGTTGCTTCATCCGCATATCGAGGACCTTGTCCGCGCAGCGCGGGAAAATGGTTTCCGGCCGGCCGTGATCACCAACGGCTCGATGCTGCCACAAAAAATTGAAGCGCTGCTGAAGGCCGGTCTTGCGACTTTGCTGGTTTCCATCGACAGCCACTCTGTTTTCGAACATGAGCGCAATCGCGGCCTCAATGGCGTTGGCGAACACATCCGGCAGGGTCTTGCCGCGGCCAACGCGCATGGCATACCCACGCTCGCCTCGGTGACGGTGAACCGGCTGGTGAATTACGACGCACTTCCGCAATTCCTCCGTCACCTGGGATTCGGCGGGGTGACTTTCTCCTATCCACGCCGCGAGCCATTTGGCTCGTCATCGCTTGTGTTCAGCGAAGAATCGCCATTGATTGATTTCACCCGCGAAGAATTGCTTTGCGCATTGAAGAAAATCAAATCGTTCAAGAAGCAATTTCCCGTCCTCAATCCCGCCGCTTCGATCGACGATATCCAGAGGCATGTGCGCGGCGAAAAGGAGTTGTTCGCCTGTGTTGGCGGCCACAAATATTTCTATCTCGATTGGGACCTGAACATCTGGCGTTGCGAGGCGTGGTCGAAACCACTGGGTTCTGTTTTTGACCTGGACCGGATACCGATTTGCCGCGATCGCTGCACCGCGTGCATGATGTCCTGTTACCGCGATACAACGGTGATGATGCACGCAGGCGTTGCCATGGAGGACGCGATGGACGCGATGATTGCTCTGCGGCCCATCAAGGCCGCGCGGCTGCTTTTCCGAAAAACGGTGGCATTATCACTTCGCTCGGTCGCCGCCCAGGCACCGCAAATTCTTCGGCTCGGCGGCCAGTTCCGCAAACGTCCTAATTCCCGCTCACCGATCTCATCCTGACACTCACTCGTCCTCACCGTGCAAATTGCCTGACGCCAGCAACAACGGTTTCCGCAGTGGCATGTTTCATTTGAGAATTTTTCCGGTTGGGCTATTGTTTGGACGAACCAAAGGGAGGTTGTATTTCACGGCCAAAAGTGGAGCGTGCGAAATCACTGCAAACAGGTTGTAAATGAAAGGCGGTTTCATGGGAGTCAGAAAGGAGCAAAATGGCAGAAGTTTCGCCGAGTGAACCACGTCCCGTTTCGCCTCCAACGCAACCTCCACAGCGCGAACGACGAAGGAAGAGCCACGGCTGGCTTTGGGCAATCATTCTTCTCATTATTCTGGTCATCATCCTGGTGGCGTGGCTCCGGCGGCACAAACCCAAACCCGCGCCTCCTCCGCCGATCGCAATTTCGACCACCAACGTGCAGGTCGGCGACATTCCCGTCACCGTCACCGCGCTCGGCTCGGTGCTACCGGTTTACACGGTGGGGATTTCACCCCGTGTCGACGGTCAACTAATGCAGGTGTCGTACACCGAGGGGCAACTGGTCAAGAGCAACGATTTGCTCGCGCTGATTGATCCCCACCCTTTCGAGGCATTGGTGATTCAAGCCGAGGGACAATTGCAGCGCGACAAGGCGTCGCTCGAAATCGCCCGCGTTGATTTGAAACGCTACCAGGAGGCGTTCACAAAAAAAGCCATACCCGAACAACAGCTCGCCGACCAGCAAGGCGTGGTGCATCAGGCCGAAGGGACGGTGCGATTTGACGAAGGGCAATTGACCAATGCGCAGGTGCAACTGGCTTTTTGTTACATCCGCGCGCCGATTTCAGGACGCGTCGGTCTTCGTCTGGTTGACCCCGGCAATGTGGTCCATGCGGCGAACACGAACGCGTTGGTCGTCATCGCGCAGCTTCAACCCATCAC
>DASRBR010000721.1:0-5447 GCA_035653495.1 Verrucomicrobiia bacterium | reverse complement strand
CAGGCCGAGCGCGAAAAAAAGCAACGCCAAACCGTAGCTGCCGCGCAAATCCAATTTCGGCGCGGGAAACTGCTTGGCGTGACGCCAATAAGCCATCAACGTGAGCAGTCCGAAAAACATGCTCAACACGTCTTTGCGTTCCGCGATAAACGCCACGGACTCCACGTGCATTGGATGCCACGCGAACATTCCCGCCACAATCACGCATCGCCAGAACGCTCCCGTCAGTTGCCGCAACAGCAAAAAGAGCAGCACGGTGTCAGCGACGTGAAACAAAACTCCGGTAAGGTGATGGCCGCCGGCGTTGGAACCAAACAAGGAATAATCCAGCGCGTGCGAAAGCCAGGTGAGCGGATGCCAATTCGCGGCGTAACCGGTGGTCAACGCCCATTTCACGCAGTTCCAGTTCAGGCCTGATTGGACGTGCGGATTGGTGGTGAGATATTGCGCGTCATCGTAGTTGTTGAATGCAAAGTGCCGCACCGGCAAATAAAGCGCCAGCGTGATGAACGCAAGCAACGCGCACGCCAGCCGGTCCCGGCTTGGGCCGTGGGTCGAGGAATCAACGCGCTGCATTGGAGTAGCGTAAACAAAGTCGCCACGGCGAACGAAGAAAAAATTGCCAAAGCCATTTGACGTGCGAGAATTCGATTGTTACAAACACAGGGCGTTTGCGTAACGGGAAACGGCGCATGAAGAAATCCAACAAACCTCGCTATCGCAGGATACTGCTCAAGCTTAGCGGCGAAGCCTTGGGCGGCGCAACGGGTGTCGGCATCAGTCCTGAAGCGGTGCACGACATGGCGCAGCAAATCAGGGAAGTCCGCGAACTGGGCGTCGAGGTCGTAGTGGTCATTGGCGGCGGCAACATTTTTCGCGGACTTCAAGGCAGTGAACGCGGCATTGAACGCGCCACCGGCGATTACATGGGAATGCTTGCGACTGTTATCAATTCCCTCGCGCTGCAGGATGCGTTGGAAAAACTCGGTGTGGACACGCGCGTCCAAAGCGCCATCACAATGTCGCAAGTGGCCGAGATGTTCATCCGCCGGCGCGCCGTCCGTCATCTTGAAAAGGGCAGGGTGGTCATCTTCGGTGGCGGCACTGGCAATCCTTATTTTTCGACCGACACCGCCGCAGCTTTGCGCGCTAACGAAATCGGCGCGGAAGTCATCTTGAAGGCGACCAAGGTGGATGGCATCTACGATTGTGATCCCAAGAAAAATCCGAACGCCAAACGCTACGTGCGAATCACATATCTCCAGGCTCTGCAGGAGCAACTCAAGGTGATGGACTCAACCGCGTTCTCCCTTTGCATGGACAACAAGATGCCGATCGTTGTTTTCGATTTCTTCTGTCCGCACAACTTGCGCCGCGTCGTCATGGGCGAGGAAGTCGGGACGTTGGTTACTGGTTAATCGCTAAACTTCTCGCTGTTTTTCCAATTACAAAACCCTTTTTAAGCGGGTTGCTGCTATTGATTTTCCGGCCAAAACAAACGAATTATATGTATGGTCTTTTCGTCACGAGAAGAAGCCGGTTGGCAGCTTGGACAACGACTTGCGGCGCAAGGTGTTCAGGTGGACGTCGTTTTGGGATTGCCGCGCGGCGGCGTTATTGTTGCGGCGGAGGTTGCCCGCGTTTTGGAGCGGCCGCTGAGCGTTTTGGTCGTGCGAAAAATCGGGCATCCACGACATCGCGAATATGCGGTTGGCGCAATGGCCGAAGGAGACGTGGTGCTGCTCGACCGCGCCGCGATGGCCGAAACTCACGTGCGGCAGGCTGAACTGGACGAAATCATCGAAGAAGAATCAGCGCGCTTGCACGATTACCAGGAACGTTTTCATCATCCGGGCGAACAAACTCTCGCGGCCAAAAGCGTTGTCATTGTTGACGACGGTCTTGCCACCGGCGCAACGGCGGAAGCCGCGGTGATGTCAGCGAAAAAGCAAAAAGCCCGCAGCGTTATTGTCGCCGTCCCCGTCACCTCGCCGGAAGCGATGAATCGCCTCAGCGCTGTGGCTGACCGCGTCGTCGCCTTGATTGTCGAACCTGACTTTGTCGCCGTCGGCCAGTTCTACCAATCCTTTCCACAAACAACAGACGAGGAAGTCCAGTCGCTCCTGCATCCTGCCCATGCCTGAACTGCCCGAAGTCGAAGTTTTGGCACGTCACCTCGCTCCACTGCTGAAAGGCCGGACCATCCACGCCGTTTCGGTGAATCGCTCACGCGTCCTGGCGCCGACTTCCGAGCCCGAATTCATCTCGACCTTGGCCGGCACAAACATCAAGGAACTGGTTCGTCGCGGGAAATACCTGTTGTTCACGCTTCAAAAAGCAAACGGTTCCGCGCCGTTCATCTTGCTTGGGCATCTCGGAATGACCGGCCGCATGTTTGTATCGCCCAAATCCGCGCCGCTTCCCAAACACGCCGCGGTCGTCCTGGATTTGGGCGCTGAGAATTTCATTTTCCAGGACACTCGGTATTTCGGCAGATTGACCCTGGACGCGAGCGCAATCGCAAAACTTGGCCCCGAACCACTAGGCCCAAAGTTCACCGTCAATTATTTTGCCGATGCCCTGAAGCGCTCCACGCAAAGCATCAAAGTCAAGCTGCTCGACCAGATGCTCGTGGCGGGAATTGGGAATATTTATGCCAGCGAAGCGCTCTTTCGCGCCGGGATTTCTCCCCGGATTCCAGCAAGGAAATTGACGCCCGCGCAGGTCAAAACCTTGCATGGCGCAATCCGCCAAGTGCTCACGCGCGCGATCCGTTTGGGCGGTTCCATTCCCCTGGATTTCAGCGGCGAAGAGCCCGAAAACGATGGCCTGTTTTATTACGGCAGTGCAGGAAACCAACGCCGGAAATTTGAGGAGCGTTTTTGGGTTTACGACCGCGCGGACAAGCCCTGTTTGGAATGCGGCAGGACGTTGCGGCGCATCGTGCAAGGCGCGCGCAGCACATTTTATTGTCCCGGTTGTCAGCCTTCGTGAACTGGGGTAAAATCAGTTGACTCAGGCGTGGGTGCCCGGTAAATTCTGCGTTCCTTTGGCATCCAAAGTAGCTCAATGGTAGAGCAATCGGCTGTTAACCGATCGGTTGTAGGTTCGAGTCCTACCTTTGGAGCCATTTTCCGAGACCGAATCCAATTAGGAACTCACGAAATCAGGAAAAGGCAAAGGTCTGCCCATTCCTGAGTTCATGATTTCCGGAACTCAGAACTGGGAACCGCTTTCAAAACGCTCAACCATCCACAATCAACCAATTTCAATTTTTTTCCTGATAGCTGCAACCAGATGCAACAAGCTGCAACTAGCTGCAACACCCGGATGGAACCATGCGCCTGCACCGGTAGGGACGCGCTGCTGCGCGTCCGAGAGGATGGAGGATGGCCCGGAACCCGTTGAGGTCGGCGAGGATAGAGGATAGAGGATGGAGGATAGCAAAAATTCCCGACCCGGGAACCATTTTCCCTCAATCATCCACAATCAACCCTCAACTATTTCAAAGGCTGTCCGCGCTCCAAGCCGCACTATCCGACACAACGCGACACAATCCGACACAGCCCAGGAACGGCATGGTTACATGGTTAAATGATTGCATAGTTGCAACTTGCGAAGACAGCAATCCCTTTGCATCCCGGTGCCTCGCCGCATGGGGCGCTAAAAATTTTTTCTTTTTTTAGCCCGGTTTATCCGCGACAAGCCGCGACAAGCCGCGACAAGCCGCGACAAGCCGCGACAAGGCGTCACAAGCCGTCACAAACTAAGCGTCACAAGCTGTGCTTATCCGACACAGCGGTAGGGCGGTGCTGCTGCGCCGCCGACGATCAAGCGAGGATAGAGGATGGATGATAGCAAAAATCCCCAACCCAGAACCCGGAACTCAGAACCCGGAACCCGCCTTTCGCATCCGATTCAAATGTCAAAGAACGACCCTGCCTTCGCCCAATGGCGATGGCGGATTTTCACCCTGTCCGCCATCGCTTGAGCGGCGGCCGGCCTTGGCGCAGGAGAACGTGTTCCTCCGTAGCCTTGGCGAAGGAGGATAGCACGTCCTGTCTTTGACAGTCAAGCACTTTTTATCAGACATGCTGTAGTCAGATGTTTCTCGCGCGACGACCGCAAAGGCAGCGAAGGCAGGCAAAGCCTGCACCATATCGCTAACTTGGAACTCGGAACCCCGAACCCGGAACCCGCGCCAGCGCAACCACAGATGAACACAGATGGACTCAGATTTAGCCGCAAAAAGACACAAGAGGCGCGAAGTTGTAGGGAAATGGGCAGTCCGCTAGCTGAGCGTCCGTTGTAGTATCGGACCTGTGGCCCATGTCGAGTCGCATGCCCGCCGCTACAATTTGCGATCGCCTGATTTTCAACAATCCCTTTGGAATTCTTGTTCACTTTGACTCGGAATGCAGATTTGCCTTTTAATCAGAATTCGTTCGTGTTTACTTGCCCAGTATGACGTAACAGGTGGAATTGTCTTGGTTGAGGGCATTTTGCAGATCTTTCTTTGCCCTTGAAACCGGAGGAATATATTTATGGTGCCAATATACTTAAATGGAAAAGGTAAAAAGGGCTACACATTTGACGAATTCGAAAAGGAATTTGAGAACATTTGTGAATCGCACCGCAAACAACGGCGTGCGTTGGGCTTTGCGTTTATTCTTTGCAATTTTGACAGCGCCGAGGTCATCAAAGTGTTGAATGATAAAGACTATTGGCGGGCTCTCAATCACATTTCCGGAAGGTTTCTGACAGTGTTCTCCTTTCATTCGCGGCAGTCTTATGAAGAATCGAATAGGTTTGTTGAGGCGCGTTTTGGACCCCAGTTCGACGAGGCCAAACCTTCAATCCTTTTTTTCCAGATTTCTGAGGGGAAAGTGTCCGATTCATTTTCGGTCAATTTTACATGTGACACTGTCGAAGGAGCATTCCAGGAAATCCGCGCGGTATTGACTGATGCTGTCGAATCGGTTGAAAATGTTTTGCCGGAATATTCTGGAAATACGGCTGAAGTTTTCAACCTGATTAAGCAGAGGTTAGAACAACGAAAAGCCCTTCTAATGATAAAACGCGGTTTCGGAATGGTTGGTTCAATCCGCGATGTTATCTCCAAGATCGTCAGTCTTGGTTCGCCTTGATATGGCCGAGTTTAATCAGATTCTTTGGGCACTGGATAATGAAATCCAGCCCGGTTCCTTCGAAAGATTGTGTGTGGATCTGCTTGCTAGAGAGGGTTATCACCACATAATTCCAATCGGTGGCACCAAAGATCACGGAAGGGATGCTGAGCTCAGACTTTGGAAAGGCTCGTCTGACACGCAATCTGTCGTCGTTTTTCAGTTTAGAGCATTTCAATAAATACTGTAGCCATTTGTGAGAAGGTATGATAGTCTTTGTTCATGCGAACAACCTCCCTTGATCTTCGTGAACGAATTCTC
>DASRBR010000720.1:0-5654 GCA_035653495.1 Verrucomicrobiia bacterium | reverse complement strand
TGCGGACCCGCATGGCAAAGTTATGTCCAGCATGGCCATTGGCGGATCATGGTGCCTTTCACCCGGCATAATCAGGAACGAATGGCGGCGCAGTTGGTGGAAGACATCAAGGCGAACCATCCGCCGGTTGCTCACCTTGTGCGCTTCCCGCACCTGACGATCAATCATGCAATCGTCCTTTTCGCGGCAAACCAAACGAACTCGGCCATCCTTTTCACCGCCTATGATCCGAACAATCCCAAAACTCCGGTGACTCTCACCTTCGACCGCGCCACGCGCACGTTCACTTATCCCGCCAATGACTATTTTCCGGGTGGCCGTGTGGATGTTTACGAAGTTTATCGTGATTGGAGATATTAGGCTGTTCAAGTGTTGACTCGTTCGCCTGTCACAATGGCTCGCGGCCTGCGTAACCGGAATCAATGTCGTGCCAGAATTCGATGTCATCCTCGTCCCTTTCCCAGCAGAGAAAAACTTCCTTCCCGCCGACCACCGCCGGGAAATCAACCAGTCCGCGTTCCAAATCCTTGATGAAAATTTCGCGCTCCTGAAATTCCCGGAACAATTCCCGGATTTCAGTTTGGAGCTTCACCGTGGTGTTGACGAGATTGCCGCCGGTGTCCTGGCCGGAATTTAGCATTCCCGAAATGCGCTGTTCGTTTTTCGCAAATTCCGCATGCAATGCAGACAATCTATCGAGCCACACGCGCAGCTTGGGCAAAAGCTCACGCGCTTCTTCGCGGCTGTAATGCTTGCGAAATTTTTGGCTCATGGCGATTTCGGTTTCCGTGATGATTACACCACCAGCGCACAAAGAGACAAAGCAATTATTTTAGGTGTTCAGTCTGGCGCAACGCCTCCTCCAGGTGAATGGAATCAAACCGCAGGCGCGATGCCAGCTTGGACATTTCCAATTTTGTTGGAGAATAACAGCTCATTTGCCGGTGCTGGTGTTGCTTCCCAAAGTGCCGCCCGCTTTTTCCAATTTTTTGCGGACTTCGGAGTTCGGCTCGACCGCAATGGAGCGTTGCCACGCTTCGCGCGCCTTGTCAGTTTGCTTGAGCGCGGCGTAAATATCGCCCAGATGATCATACAAGGTAGCGTCGGGTTCTTCGGAAAATTGGATGGCTTTTTGCTCATTCGGGAGCGCTTCGGCAGGGCGGTTCAGCTTGTATAGCACCCAACCGAGGCTGTCGAGATAAGCAGCACTTTTGGGCTCCAGCTTCACGGCCTTTTGAATCAATTCGAGCGCCTTGTCCAGCTTCATCCCGTGCTCGGCCCACATATAACCAAGATAATTCAATGCCTCCGCCGAATCGGGTTCCAGCGCCAGCGTTTTTTGAAAACATTTCTCCGCGTCGTCATAATTCCCGACGCGCTCATAAGCCGCGCCTTGATCGAAATAAAAATCAGCCGTCAAAAGCTCCGGCTTGCTCGTCTTGGCGATGACTTCCGCGGCGGTGAAATGGGTGAGCGCGTTGGTGTAATCTTTCTCGCGATCATACGCCAGCGCGGTCAAAATTTCCGGCGTGAAACCGCCCGCAAATTTCGGATGCGACTTGGCCCTCTTCAACGTATCCAGCGCTTCCTTGGGCCGGTTCAAGTTGATCTGGACCCGCGCAAGTTCGTAATACAATTCCTCCGCGTCATCGCTCAGCAGCAAAGCCTTCTGATAATAACCAGCCGCGTCGGAAAATTTTTTCTGCTCATCGGCGATTGCGCCCAGCCGAAAATACGCAGCCGCGTTGGCAGGGTCTTCCTGCACCATGGATTCGAGCTGCTCGCGCGCCTTGTCGTAATCTTTTCCGCGCCAGTAAATGTCCACCAGCTTTTCGCGCAAGCCGGGAATGTCGCCGTTCGATTCCAATAATTGCACATAAATCCGCTCGGCATTCGTCGTGTCGCCCAAAAGATTGTAGTCGTCCGCCAGCTTCATCCGCAATTGCAGGCTGGCAGGATGCTGTTCCGCGACGCGGTTCAACGCCGCGAGCGCGTTCGCATCAATCGCGGATTTCTCGGATGGGGCCTGGCGCTCCAACGTTGCGTACATTTCTACCAAGCCGACGCCAAATTCCGGTGAAACATCCGGCCGGTGGACGGCATCGTCCAAAACCTTCAGCGCCTCCTTGGGCCGGCCTTTCTGCAGGTATATAAAGAATAGCGTTCGATAGCCATCCAGCGCGTCCGGCGAACGTTTGATTGCCGTCTGGCTGGCCTGGATGGCCTCGTCGTCCTTGCCCAGGCGGGAATAAACAACCGCAAGGCGCGCGTACAATTCACCGGACGCGCCGGGAACTGCGACGGCCCGTGTCAAAATCTCCTGTGCCTTTTCCGGCTGTTTTTCCTGCAAATAGCGGCGCGTGAGTTCGAGCACCAACTCCACATTGGAAGGGTCATCGAGCGCGGCCTTGGACAATTCCTGCTCGGCAAGTTCCGGCTGGTCATCCATGTCATAAATCATCGCCTGCGCATAATGCGCATAGGCGCTGACTTGATGCGGATTGACGTCGTTGCCGTTCCGGGAAAGCGCTTTTAAATCACCAGAAGTTGCTGATTGCGAGCCGACTACGCGTTGGGAAGGTGATGCACAACCGGCCAGCATTAAGCAACCGATGGCCAGAATCCACACCCCGCGATGACACTGATACAGCATTACGTAGAATAACCTTTTATGAAGACGACGCAACCGCAGGAAGGTGACGCTCTATCGGGTTTTTTTGTAGTTGTGGCCAAACACAAGTGCGGCAGGCGGGCACTTCCGCTGCCCGCCACGGCGCGCACGGGAGTGCGCGCCGTACCATGCCCATTGTGCCCAAGGCAGAAGGCCTACTTCTGCCAGGTACGCTTCTTGTGGCGATTGGCCCGAAGCTGCTTGCGGCGTTTATGTTTGTTGATCTTGGATTTGCGGCGTTTTTTCAGTGAACCCATATTTTTTGTGATGATTAATCAATAAACCACTTTGTTCAATGGATATTCGGTGATGCCTTCCGCGCCCGCCGCCTTGAGCTGCGGTATCAGTTCGCGGACGACATGCTCGTCAATGATCGTTTCCACGGCCACCCAGCCTTTCTGGCTCAGGCTGGACACTGTTGGATTACGCAGAGAAGGCAAACTTTGCAACAATTTTGGAAGGTTTTTCTCGGTGATGTTCATCTTCAACCCAACCTTGATCTCGGCTTCCAACGCGCCCTTGAGCAACAACGCCATCGTCTCAATTTTCTGCCGCTTCCATTTGTCCTTCCACGCGCCATGGTTCGCGATCAGCCGCGGCGTGGAAGACAACAACGTGTCAACGATTCGCAATTTGTTCGCGCGCAGTGAAGAACCGGTCTCGGTCAACTCCACGATTGCATCCACCAATTCATGCGCCTTGAATTCCGTTGCGCCCCAGGAAAATTCCACCTCGGCCTTGACGCCATTTTTGCGCAGATATTTGCGCGTCAAATTGACCACCTCAGTCGCGATGCGTTTGCCTTTGAGATCCTTCACTGTTTTGATGGGCGAATCTTCCGGAACCGCCAATACCCAGCGCGCTGGTTGACGCGTCGCCTTGCTGAACAGAAATTCGCCGACCTCGTGGACCTTGGAATCGTTTTCCTGGATCCAATCGTGCCCGGTGATGCCGCAATCGAGGTAACCGTGCTCGACGTAACGGCTGATTTCCTGCGCGCGAATCAATCGCACCTCCAGTTCCTCGTCATCCACATACGGAATGTAGGAACGGCTGCTCACCTGGATATTAAAACCGGCCTTGGCCATCTTTTCGATGGTGGCCTCCTGCAGACTGCCCTTGGGCAATCCAAACCGTAGCTTTTTATTGCTCTTCATAATCCGTCCCGACGCTGCAACATACGAGTCGTGGATATTGCGACAGGCCAAGTCCCCCGGCAAGACGATTTGCGGGAAGCTGAATTGACAAGAACACTAGCTGCGGCTGGCCTGCGGAGAACACGGTGAAGTTCGCTCACTCGGAACCGCGCCCGAACAAAACCCCCATCAGGATTCCAACCCCAAACACAATTCCCATCGTAGTATAGGGAAAGGTTTCGGATGCAGCTGGGTGAGACGCTGCTTCTTTGGCGGATTGTTCCTGCATGGCACGGCACGCGGCCTTGATGCGTTCGAGACGTTGAAGAAATTTTTCCTTGGATTTTTCGGCGAGCTTTCCTTGCGACACGCGGAACAATTCCTCGGTGTTTTCACCAAGAACATTGATGTCGTGCAACAGCTTGTCCGCTGTGCCTTCCTCCGGCGTCAAATTTTTGAAATAAACTTCCATAACCCACCCGGCTTGCCATCAGGATACATCCAATACGGGTTTTTTCAAGCGGGCAATTACAGGCATAGCGAAGCGGGAATCAATTCACGAAGGTCAATTCATTCGTCTCAAGCAGCACCTGCGCAAACTTCTCCCATGCGGTCAAACGGCGCGCTCGCGCCTGGCCGCTGAAATCCCGTTGCGCGCGCCATTCCATAATGGCATCGGCGGAAAGATTTGCCTGCGGCTCCATCTTGATGTTCGGCGACCACTTGAAATTATCGCTTCTCGGATTTTCACGGCAGTCAGTGATGAAATCAATCATCTCGCCGCGATAAACGTGGATGCGCGCGAGTTTCGTTTCGCTCTTGCTGGCATGCGCGACCCAGCTTCCCAATTCACCGGCGCGGTTCGACACGATGTGTCCCTCCACGCCGTCGCCGTCATTCGATGAGTGCGAAAGCGTTCCTTCAATCGAAATGTAGCCGTCTCGCGGTGAAGTCCATCGACGAACCACCGCGTAAGTTTTGCCCGGGTTTCCGCCGTCGGCGGTGAGATTCACCCCGCGCAACGAGCCGTCGAGAATTTTGCCGCCAGGCATCCACGCGCGATTGGCGAAGTTACCCATCGGGATGAACTGCTTCAGCCGCTTCAACGTCGGAACATATTCGCCGAAGCCGTATTCCCATGCGGATTCAGGCGTGGTCTGCCATTCGGTCGCCGCGTCCGAGGTGAGATAATCCTTGGCCAGCCTCATCTCGATGTCCGTCGGGCTGCGTTGGTAAATCAATTTGTAAAGCAGATCAATGCGCGCTTCCAGATTGGCCTGCTGCTTGAAATCCACGCGGCGCACAACATTGCGCGCCTGTTCCACAACCAGCGGACTGTTCATCATGAACAACGCCTGTTGCGGCACGACCGTGTTTTCGCGCTGGCCGGTGGTGAGATCGGGACTCGCAAAATCAAATGCGGTGAACATGTTTGGAACGCTGCGACGGTCCACATAACCGTAAATGGTCCGGCGCACCGGATACGGCTCCGCGTCCAACCGCACCGGCCGTCCGCCCATGCTCAAATCCAGGTCGCCGCCGATGGCAAGAATGGTGTCGCGCAGCGCCTCAAAATCGAGCCGGCGCCGGTTCATGCGCCAAAGCCATTTGTTGTCCGGGTCAATCTGTTCGTAACGCGGGTTTTCATCGCTGCTCTGCTGGTAAGTGCTCGAAAGCATGATGAGCCGGTGCATTTTCTTGATGGACCAACCATCCTCCATGAACCGCGACGCAAGGTAATCCAGCAATTCGGGATGCGACGGCGGCTGTCCGCGCGTGCCGAAATCATCCGGCGTGCGGACAATCCCTTCGCCGAAATGATGCAGCCAGATGCGATTGACCATCAC
>DASRBR010000719.1:0-3673 GCA_035653495.1 Verrucomicrobiia bacterium | reverse complement strand
CTTGACCTAATTTGCCCAACCATGAAGAAGCCGTTGTCTGCCAACGTGGTTCGCGATGGGCAATGCCCCCAGGCGGGTATTTGTCCGTTGAGCCGCATCAGCGCCGGCACGGTCGTTTGCATCAAACAGCTTGCGGCTCCGCGTGAAACCACCGATCGTTTGCGAGAATTGGGTTTTTGCGAGGAGCAACAGATCAAGCTCCTGAGCCGCGAAGGCAATCTCATCTGCCTCGTCTGCAACGCGCGTTTGGGCATCAGCGCGGAACTGGCCGAAAGCATTCTCGTCACCCCGTTGCGGTCACAATTGAAGGTGGCCTGATTCCATGGCTGCTGCCACGCAACCTCTTACATCTGTAAGCCTTGGTTCGACGGCAACTGTCGCCGAAATCAAACTTCCACCCGCCAATCGCCCGCGCTTGATGGAAATGGGTTTGCTCGTCGGCACGCCGGTCGAACTGGTGCGCTTCGCGCCCATGGGTGACCCTGTCGAGATCAAGGTGCGCGGCTACAATCTCACCTTGCGCCGGCACGAAGCAGACCAGATCTGGGTCCGCATTGAGAAACAATGAAGTTATGGCGGAAATCATCAACGAACATCGAACACTGAACGCCGAATGCCCAAAGAAGTTCTCAAAAGCGGCGTTTGCGGCATTGAATGTTGGGCATTCGGTGTTGAATGTTCGATGTTTTCCTATTCGCCTGAGATGACTCCTGCTGCGCCGAACCTAGAAAATAACCCAAACCGGGTCGCGGCAAATTCCATCAAGCCGGCATCCACCGCGCCGTATGTCGTCCTCACGGGCAATCCCAATTCCGGCAAGACGACTTTGTTCAACGCGCTCACCGGCTTGCGCGCGAAGGTGGGCAATTACGCCGGCGTCACCGTCGAGCGCAAGGAAGGCAGGCTGCTCGGCGCGCCCGCTGAAATCAAGGTGCTCGATTTGCCCGGCACTTACAGTCTGAGCCCCCAATCATTGGATGAACAGATTTCACGCGATGTATTGCTGCATCGGTTGAAGGAACTTCCCGCGCCCTCCCTCGTCATCGTGGTGGTGGATGCTTCCAATCTGCAGCGCAATCTTTATTACGCGACCCAGGTCATCGAGCTTGGCCACCCCACGCTGCTGGCGTTGAACATGATCGATGTGGCCGAAGGCAATGGTCATGAGATTGATGCCGCCAAATTATCCACGTTGCTTGGCGTGCCCGTCGTGCCAATCGTCGCCAGCACCGGCCGCGGTCTTCCGCAATTGCGCCAGCAAATCCTCACGTCACTTGCCGAGAAACCAAGGCCAGCGGCAGCCCGGCAATTTTTAGAATTGCCGCCCGTATTCATGCGTGAAATCAGCGCCTTGGCGGTATTACTTGAAAAACATTTTCCCGAACACCATCGGCAGGCCTTGGCTGAGGCGTTGCTCATCCTGACGAACGAAAAAGCGCTGGCTTCGAGCCTTGAACATTATCCCGACGCCATCCAAAAGGCGGTTGCCGATGCCCGCCAACGCCTTGAATCGGCGCAAATCGAGTGGCCCAGCGCGGCCATCGAGGCCCGTTACGCCCGCGTGACGGCCATCCATCAAGCCGCGGTCACTGAACGGCTTCAGCATCAGGAAACTTTCAGCGACAAGCTCGACCGCGTGCTCACGCACAAAGTTTGGGGAACGCTGATCTTCGTCGCCATCATGGCGCTCATGTTCCAGAGCATCTTCACCTTTGCGAACGTGCCGATGGATGCGTTGAAACTCGTGGTCGGCAAAATCGGCACCATGGTGGCCCACATCATCCCGCCGGGCGAGTTGAACAGTTTGCTCGTCGGCGGCGTGATTGCCGGCGTGGGCGCGGTGGTGGTTTTCCTGCCGCAAATTTTGCTGCTGTTCTTTTTCATCGGCTTGCTCGAAGACACGGGATACATGGCGCGCGCGGCGTTCTTGATGGATCGCATCATGAGCAAGGTCGGTTTGCATGGCAAAAGTTTCATCCCGATGCTCAGTTCGTTCGCCTGCGCCATTCCCGGCATCATGGCAACGCGCACGATCGAAAGCCGCAAGGACCGGCTCGTTACCATTTTGGTCGCGCCCTTGATGAGTTGCTCCGCGCGACTGCCAGTTTACACGCTGCTCATCGGCGCATGCATCCCCAACCTCCGCGTGTTCGGTTTTTTCAAACTCACCGGGCTCACGATGCTGGCGATGTACCTGCTCGGCATCATCGTCGCGCTCCTCATGGCGTGGCTTTTCAAAAAAACGCTGCTCAAGGGCGAAACGCCGATGCTCATCATGGAATTGCCGCCTTACAAGCGACCGCTCGTGCGCATTGTTTTGCGGCACATGTGGGAGCGTTCGCGGCTTTTCTTGCAACGCGCCGGCACTGTGATTCTGGGCATCAACATCCTGCTCTGGTTCCTCGCCACGTATCCGCACAATCCCGCCATCAAGCGCGAGTTTGATGCCAAACGCGCGACTGTCGCTTCGACGAACTCCGTCGAACTCAAATCGCTGGACGACCAGGAGCAGGGCGAAAATTTGCGCTACAGTTTTGCGGGACGCATGGGAAGGTTCATCGAACCGGCCATCGCGCCGCTGGGATTCGATTGGAAGATCGGCATTGGCGTCATTTCGTCCTTCGCCGCGCGGGAAGTTTTCGTCAGCACCATGTCCACCGTTTACAATCTCGGCGGCGGCGATCCTGACGAAAAACTCGCTGACCTGCAAAAAATCCTGCCCGAACAAAAACGTCCCGACGGCACGCAACTCTATACGCCCTTGCTTGCGGTGACGCTCATGGTGTTTTACGTTTTCGCGCTGCAATGCGTAAGCACTGTGGCGATTGTGCGGCGCGAAACCAATTCCTGGAAATGGCCGTTGTTCCAATGGCTTTACATGGGCGTGCTCGCATGGACGCTGGCGTTCATCACGTTCCAGGGCGGGCGGTTCTTTGGGTGGCACTGAATTAAAGACCCAAATACCCAAGTACCCAAATACCCAAAGAATACTCCAAATCCAAAAGCTGGCGCCTCTGCAGAACTTACAATTTGCCGCCGCCAAACATTCCGCATATAATTTCTAGTGTGAAGTTCCGCCTCAAGTTTGCCTCTCTCTGGACACTTGTTTTGGCGGTCTGCCTTCTTTTCCCGCCTCTTTTGTGCGCGCAAGCGGCGCCGCAACTGATCATTTTGAATAGCGCACAGCTTTGGCAGCGAGTCGAATTCAGCATCACTAATGTCCCGCCTGCCAACAATCCATTTGATCCCGATATCATCCGCCTGGATGCGACTTTTACCGCGCCTTCCGGCAGCAACACGATTGTTCCAGCTTTCTGGTATCAGGCTTTTCAGCGCTCCCAATCCGGAGGCTACGAGCAGCTCACGCCCGTCGGTTCTCCGGGTTGGCGGTTGCGTTTCGTCCCGGCAGAGTCGGGAAACTATTCGGTATCGCTGATCATTCGCACCAACCGCCAGCTCTTCAGTCCGACTGCAACCACTAATTTCACCGTTGCGCCGGGGGTCACATCATCGGGGTTCGGTTACGTGCGCGTTGCGCCCGGAAGACAGTATTTTGAGACAGGAGACGGGCATCCGTTGCGCTTGATAGGCGAAAATGCGGATTGGATGACCACCGGCCTGGGAACTTATCAATACGACACCTGGCTGCCCGACATGGCGGCAGCGGGTGAAA
>DASRBR010000718.1:0-4034 GCA_035653495.1 Verrucomicrobiia bacterium | reverse complement strand
GCGAAACCGCCAAGCGCAAAAAATTTCCGCCGATGAATCCTGTCGCGCCGGTAAGGAGAATTTTCACGGGAGTGATGCGAGCAACGGCAAGTTTTTGTCGCGCTCGGAAAGTTTGGCCTTCTCGATGGGCCAGCGGATGTTCACGGCCGCGTCATTCCAACGGATGCCGCGCGCCAACTCCGCCACATAAAATTCCGACATCATGTAAAACACCTCGCAATTGTCCGTGAGACATTGGAACCCATGCGCAAAACCGCCCGGCACATAAAGCGTGAGCCGGTTCGCGGCGGTCAATTCAAAGCTTTCCCATCGCCCAAACGTTGGCGAATCGCGCCGCACATCCACCAGCACGTCAAAGATTGCGCCACCCGTGCAGCGGATCAATTTGATCTCCGGCTTGGGCTCACCCTGGAAATGCATTCCGCGGACCATGCCGCGCTTTTTGGTGAGCGTGAGGTTGCATTGCGGCCAATGCGTGTTCAATCCTTGCGCCGTGAATTCCTGCTCGCAATAAGTCCGCGCCAAAAAACCGCGCTCATCCTCGCGCAATTCCACTTCAATCAACCACACTCCCGAAAAATTTGTGCGAGAGAATTTCATTACACCACCGCGACTTTCGGAATGGGAATGATGAACTTCCCGCCCTTCGCGCGATAAGCCTTTTGCTGCTCCAAAATTTCATCCGCAAAATTCCACGTCAACAACAGCGTGTAATCAGGCATTTTTTCCAGCAACGCGCCGGGCGCCAAAATGGGAATATGCGTGCCGGGCGTCAAGCGGCCCTGCTTGTAAGTGCTGCGGTCCGCTACAAATTCAAGCTGCTCGCGTCCGAGTCCGAAAAAATTCAACAGCGTGCTGCCTTTGGCCGAAGCGCCGTAAGCCGCCACCGATTTGTTCTGCCGTTTCAGATTGCGCAACAAATCGAGCAGCGATTTTTTCAGTTCCAGCACCTTCCCGGCAAAACCTTCATACCACGCGACCGATCCGACGCCTTTGCGCGCCTCGTCCGCCAACAAATCCTTCACCGAATTTTGCATCGGATGCGCTCCAGTATGACCTGCAAACAGACGCAGCGAACCGCCATGGATGGGAATCCGTTCCACATGAAAAATGTTCAGGCGATGCCGTTCGAACAACGGCTTGAGCGCAGTCAAGCTGAAATAAAAAACGTGCTCGTGATAAATCGTGTCGAATTCCGTGTTCTCGATGAAGTCCAGCGCGTAAGGAAATTCCAGGATGATGCGTCCGCCCGGTTTCAGCAGTTCGCCCAGTCCGGCGACGAAATCATTCGTGTCCGGCGCGTGCGCGAAAACGTTGTTGCCCAGGATCAAATCCGCTTTTCGGTTTGCGGAGGCCAATTCCCGCGCGGTCTCGACGCCAAAAAATTTCTCCAGCGTCTCAATGCCTTTTTCCCGCGCAACCTTCGCGATGTTCGCCGCCGGCTCGATGCCCAGGCACGGGACATTTGTGCTTTTGAAATATTGCAGGAAATAACCGTCGTTGCTCGCCACTTCCACGACGAAACTTTTTGCGCCGAGCGAAAATTCCTTGATGTATCGCTCCGCCGCTTGTTTCGCGTGGCGCAGCATCAGCTCCGAGAACGAGGAAAAATAAAGATACTCGGAAAAAAGCTGCACCGGCGGGACCAGATCAACGATCTGCAGGAGCCAGCAACTTTGGCAGACTGCCAGCCGCAACGGAAATTTTGGCTCGGGCTTCGACAAATCTTCCGGACGCAACAAATTGTTGGCCAGCGGCTGGATGCCCAAATCCAAAATCAACGCGCCGCGCGGGCTGTTGCACGAACGGCATTGGAACGCAAAACTCATGAAATTGCCCACGCGATTTTCTTCCGCTGCGCCGCGTCCACATACGCGTCGATCTGCGCGCCGCTGAAAGCCAGCATCTCCTTGTTCCTCGACGCGTGCCGTTCCCGATACCATTCCACCGAGCGTTTCATGGCCTGGTCAAAATCCCACGCCGGCGACCATTGCAACAGCGCGCCGGCCTTTTCGATCGAGAGCGTCAGCAAGGTCGCTTCATGCACGCTCTTGGGGTCCGAGCCATCCACCCATTTGCCCGGCCAATGCGCCAAAACTTCCTCGACCAGTCGTTGCACTGGCTGGCGCGACGAAGGTTCCGGGCCGAAATTGAATGCGCCCACCAATCGCGACGTTTTCTCCTCGCCCTGCAACCGCGCCGCCAGCCACAAATATCCGCTCAAACATTCCAGCACGTGCTGCCACGGGCGCACCGCGCGCGGATTGCGCACCAAAATCGGTTTCTTCGCCATCAACGCGCGCACGCAATCGGGCAAAATCCGGTCCGCAGCATAATCGCCGCCGCCGATGACATTGCCGGCGCGGACGGTGACGACCGGCCCCAGCTTTTTGTCCGGCCGAAAAAACGAGCGGTTCCACGCCTGCGCGACCAATTCCGTCGCTGCCTTGCTCATCGAATAAACATCATGGCCGCCGAGCGGATCATTTTCGCGATAGGCAAATTCCCATTCGCGATTTTCATAACATTTGTCGCTCGTCACCACCACGACCGGGCACGGCAATTCCGCCTTGCGCACCGCTTCGAGCAAATTCGCCGTCCCGAGCGCGTTCGTCTGAAATGTTTCGATCGGTTGCGCGTAGGAAAGGCGCACCAACGGTTGCGCGGCAAGATGAAACACCACCTCCGGCTTGGTTTTTTGGATGGCCTTGGAAAGCGTCGCCAAATCGCGGATGTCGCATTCGATTTCGCTTTTGAAAACGTGCGCCGCGATGATTTCGTGGAAATTGGGATTCGTCGGCGCGGGCAGGCTGACGCCGTGGACCGTCGCGCCCATTTCTTTCAACCAGAGCGAAAGCCAGCCGCCCTTGAAACCGGTGTGGCCGGTGACAAGAACGCGCCTGCCCTGGTAGAAGCCGTTGAACATTTCACCAAATCTTCCACGGGGCGTTGCCCTTGTTCCACATCTCCGTCAGCAATTGCTGCTCGCGATACGTGTCCATGCATTGCCAGAAGCCCTTGTGCTGGAACGCCGCGATCTGGTCTTCTGCAGCAAGCTGGTTGAGCGGTCCTTGTTCCAGATTGCATTGGTCATCGGTCAGGTATTTGCCGATGCGCTTGTTCACCACAAAAAAACCGCCGTTGATGAAATTCGCCTGCCGTTCTGTCTTTTCGCGAAATTCCGTCACGATGTTGCCCTTGATCGTCAAATCGCCGAAACGGCTGGCCGGTTGCACCGCCGTGAGCGTGACCGTCTTGCCGGTCTTCTGATGAAAATCAACCGACGCGGCGATGTCGCTATTGATCAATCCGTCGCCGTAGGTCAACAGGAACGTGTCGTCCTCAATGTAAGGCAGCACGCGTTTCAAACGGCCGCCCGTTTGGGTCAACTGGCCTGTGTCCACCAGGGTGACCATCCAATCCTCCTCGTCATGGACGTTATGGTATTTGATCTGCGGACGTGCGCCCAGGCGAAGGGTGACGTCACTGGTGTTCCATTGATAATTGCGGAAATAATCCTTGATGATGTCGCCCTTATAACCGAGGCAAAGGACGAACTCCTTGAACCCGAAATGGGCGTAAATCTTCATGATGTGCCAGAGGATCGGCCGTTCGCCGATCGGCACCATTGGTTTGGGACGAAATTCCGTTTCCTCGCGCAAGCGCGTTCCCAAACCACCGCATAAAATCACAACTTTCATAATGATTCGGCCAATGATTCGGCAGTTGACCGATAAACGACAACATTAGATGAGCCAAAGATGACAATCAATCCCCAATTCCGGCGCCGTAAATTGGATCGTAAAGAGTTGGCGCAACCGCCAATCCCATTGCGCGGCCCGCGCCTTATAAGTGGACAAATGTATCCGAGTTCAAGACAGTTTTCGAAGAGAGAAATGGAGGCACGCGCAGCGAAAAAAAAGAGCCGAAGGGGAACGTCACCTAAAACAGACGCAAGCGTCTGGCATTCAGCATGCTCTATCATCAAGAGCGGTCGCAAAACGGCTATCCATCATTACCGTTTGCAATCATAT
>DASRBR010000717.1:0-5849 GCA_035653495.1 Verrucomicrobiia bacterium | reverse complement strand
AACAGTTCCTCGAATGAGCCTTGTTCCACGATGCGGCCATCCGCCAGCACGATGATCTCATCCATCTTCATCAGGGTCGAAAGCCGGTGCGCGACGCAGATGACGGTCCGTTCGCGGGCCAGCCGTTCGATTGCGGCCTGGACTTCTCCTTCCGCGTTGGAATCCAGATTGCCGGTGGCTTCGTCCAGAACCAGAATGGGGGCGTTTCGGATGAATGCCCGCGCAATGGCGATGCGCTGGCGCTGGCCGCCGGAAAGCAACTTGCCCGTTTCGCCGATCTTCGTGTTGTAACCGTTGGGCAGGCGCATGATGAAATCATGGGCGTAAGAAGCTTTCGCCGCGGCCTCGATTTCAGCCTGGGTCGCAACTCCGCCCGGCCTGCCCATGGCGATGTTTTCGGCGACAGTCTGGTCGAACAGCACGATTTCCTGGCTGACCAGGGCCAGCATGTGGCGCAGATCGTTCACGGAAACATCGCGCAGATCGTGCCCGTCAAACTTGATAGAACCGCTGACTGGATCATAAAAACGGAACAGCAGATTGATGAACGTGCTCTTGCCCGAGCCGCTTTCGCCCGCGATGCCGAGCTTGAAACCGCGCGGCACGACGAGGGTGAAGTCGCGCAAGGCAGGGCTTTTATTGCCATACGCAAACGTGACGTTCTCAAAGGTCACACCGCGGCGAAATTCCGTGAGCGGCACGGGATTTGGTTTTTCGCGGACGGTTGGTTGCAGGTCAAAAATGGCAATCAACCGCTCGGAACCGACGCGCGCCTGCTGGAACAAAACCGGCAGCGCGCCAAGCCGTTTGACGGGCGTAAAAAGCAGGAGCACGCCGGTGAGAAAACCGGCCATGTTCGGAATCGTCCTATGACTGTAAAAAATGAACACGATGACAAAGCCCAACCCCAGCACGGAAATCACCTCAATGATGGGATTGACGAGTTCGCGGGATTGCACGCCTTTCATGCCGATATGGACAAGGCTTTCGTAGATCGAGCGAAAGCGCTTCATTTGGAATGGTTCAAGGCAGAACGCCTTCACAATCCGAATGCTGCTGAACACCTCCACGAGCAAGCTGTCCTGCGACACCCCGGCGCTCACGCTCGAAGTGAAAGCTTTCTTGCTTTTCCGGCTCAAAACGCGGATGGGGATGATGATGGTTGGGATGAACATCACCGAAAGGATCGTCAGCTTCCAGTCCATGTAAAGCAGCCCAAACCCGAGGCTGATGACTGTGATCGGTTCCGTGATGAGGTCGGAAAAGCCCATGCTCATGCAGCGATAAAGCGCCTGGGTGTCGCCATTCACCCGCCCGAGCAAATCTCCGAGCGTGGAGCGATTATAGAAATCCATCGAGAGCGTGCTGAGTTTGGCCAACAAATCCAGGCGCAGGTCCTTGATGACGCGTTCGCTCACCCAGCTCATGCAATAGGTGCTGAGATAACCGATCGCACCGCGAAAAAATACGAGCACCGGCAGGAGCAAAAAACCGCCGAGCGCCTGGCGCCAGTCGAGTTTGCGGCCTTGCAATGGCAGCCATGGATCCAAATCGGTTTGGAGGTCCTTTTGCAATTTTTGGCCAAATTGCCGGGCGGAATATTTGACGCGCGCGATGAAGCTCGAAGGGACCGGGCTGGTGTCTGGTTTTGTAGTCGCAACGGTCTGTTCCGTCGGCGGGCTGAGCCGCGTAAAGATGGTCTTGGTTGCCCAAAGGAAGCTGGCGTTGGAAACGCCAAACAGGAACCCGAGCAAAATGCCGGTCACCAACCGCATGCGGTAACGCTTGAGGTAAGGCCATCCGAACTTAAATATGCTTTTAAAATTTCCCACAAATTTTCTGATGCTCGGTCAAAACCAGCCTGGTTTAAAGGTCATCCAACCAGCAATAATTGCCAGTTTTTTGAAAACCAATGTAAACCGTAGAAAGTCTTATCTTAAAATTCGAATAAATTAAAACAATAAATGTATCATGCTGCTAACAAAAAAGTTGCACGACGAGTATAAGTTTTATGAAAAGCGCCTCCCGAATGAAAACCTGCATGGCGCCGAATACGGCACGTATCACGCTCGCGCTATCGGATGAATTTCTCCAGCGCGTTGAAAAGAGCCAGTCTGTCTCGCAAATGCACGTGGCTGCCGTCGCCGGCCACCAACCCGAAGCCATCCCCATAAGCCGGTCCGTTGGCAACAGCGCGGTCCGTCCTGCATTCGGTGATTTGTCGCGCGCTGAGGCTGATTGCGTCAGTACGGTCGCCTTCGACTTCATATTTCCAGCCGATGATCCGCGCCTTGGGAAACCATTCGCGCAGTTCGGAAATGATTTTCGGCGTCGGCACCAACTCGGCGAGCAACGGGCCGTCACGCGTCGAAATTTTGCCGGATTTGACTTCAACCATGTCGCCGCTTTTGGCCCGCACCCAAATCCGGCCAAACTTGTAATCGCTCACGGCTGCGGCGTGAAAAAGAGCTTGTGTGTCACCGAGCGCCAGCTTTTGCAATTTTTCGCGCAAATCCTCGGTGCTGGTGAACGCCTGGATTTCAGCGGCTTGATTCGGATCGCGGTAACTCGCCTGTTCGCCGAGCAGCAACGTCACCGAATGCCCGCGTTCGGAAAGAAAGCTGGCGAATTCGGAACCGAGGCGCCCGGTGGAAAAGTTGGTCAACCGGCGGACGTCATCCAGCGATTCGTAAGTCGGCCCTGCAGTGACGATGCAGTTCATTCGGCGAAGCGTAGCGGGTTTGCGCGAGTTGGAAAATTAAATTCCGGCGAAGGAGCGCGGACAGCTTGTCCGCGTCAAAAAATTACGTTTAAACTGCGCGGACAGGGCTGTCCGCGCTCCGTCAAGCGGCTTTCTTCCCGCGGCGCTCCATGGCACTATTATCGCAATGAGCAAGATTGTCGGCATTGATCTCGGCACAACCAATTCGCTGGTCGCGATGGTGGACTCGGGCATTCCCGTTGTGCTCGCGGATGCGGAGGGACAACGGCTGACGCCGTCGGTAGTTCATTTTCCCGGCCCGAATGCCGAGCCGGTCGTAGGACACGCGGCCAATCGCGTGCGCGTGGTGAAACCGGCGGAAACGGTTTATTCCATAAAGCGTTTCATGGGCCGACGTGGAAATGAAATCGCGCGCGAAGAAATGCTCGTGACTTACCCGGTGCGCGGCGAAGGCGCGGGGCCGGTGACAGTTGAAATCCATGGCCAATCGCGCACGCCCGAAGAAGTTTCCGCCGAGGTCTTGAAAAAATTGCGGCGCATTGCCGAGGCACAACTCAACGAACCGGTCACACGCGCGGTCATCACCGTGCCGGCTTATTTCAACGACGCGCAACGCAACGCCACCAAACGCGCGGGCGAACTGGCCGGGTTCACGGTCGAACGCATCCTCAACGAACCGACCGCCGCCGCGCTCGCGTATGGTTTGGACCGGTTGCAGGACCGCGCAAAAATCGCCGTCTATGATTTGGGTGGCGGCACGTTCGACCTTTCCATCCTCGAATTGAACCAGGGCGTTTTTCAGGTGTTGTCCACGAATGGCAACACGCGGCTGGGCGGCGATGATTTGGACAAACGGTTGATTGATTTTGTCGTCGAAAAAATCAAAACCGTCGGCGGACCAGATGCCACAAAGGATTTGCCGATGCTTTCGCGCGTCCGCGAAACAGCCGAACAAACCAAAATCAAGCTCTCCTCCGAAACCGAAACGGAAATCGCGCTGCCGTTTCTCACGCCCAATTTCAGCTTCAATTTGCGCTTCACGCGCGACGAACTCGAAAACCTCACGCGCGACATCATCGCAAAAACGCGTCCACATTGTTTGCGCGCGCTGGCGGACGCCAAAGTTGAGCCGAAAGATTTGGACCAGGTCATCCTTGTCGGCGGGCAGACGCGGATGCCGCTGGTGCGGAGGATGGTCGCGGAACTTTTTGGCTGCGCGGAGTTCGAGGAAACACGCGGCGGGATTCGTTTGGGAACGGAATATCATCGTCCGAAAGGCCCGCTGCTCAATTCTTCACAGAATCCCGACGAGGCCGTCGCGCTTGGAGCCGCCATCCAGGCGGAAATTCTTTCCGGCGGTTTCAAAAACGTGTTGTTGCTGGATGTGACGCCGCTGTCTCTGGGGATTGAGACGTTCGGTGGATTGATGAATGTCATCATCCACCGGAATTCGACTATTCCAGTGAAGGCCGGCGAGATGTTCACCACCGCGGTGGACAACCAGAAGAACATGCTTATCCACGTGCTGCAGGGCGAACGCGAGCGGGCGAAGGACAATTGGAGCCTTGGCCGCTTCACGATTGATTTCGAACCGGCGCCCAAGGGCGTCCCGCGCATCGGTGTGCAATTCGAGATCGACGCCAACGGCATTTTGCACGTGCTGGCGCGCGACACCAAAACGGGCAAACAAACCGTTGTTGAAATGAAATCCGCCGTGGATGTGGATGACGCCGAAGTGCAGCGGATGGTTGAGGAATCGGTTGAGCACGCGTTCGAAGACATGGCGGCGCGGCGCTGGATTGAGGCGAGCTTGCGTGCGCGTGAGACGCTTTCGGCCACGCGCAAAGGGTTGGCGGAATGCGGCGCGGAGCTGGATGATGGTCACCGTTCGCAAATCGAATCTGCAGCGAATGCGGTTGAGGCTGGACTGGCTTCGGAATCGCCGCAAACCAAAACCGGCGACACACAGGTGCTTCAGGCTGCCATTGGCAAATTGGATGAGGTCACCCGGCCATTGGCGGAGTTACTGATGGACCGGGCGATGGAGGCGATGTTGCGCAAACGCGGGGTTATTCCGTAGCAGGTTTTTTAAATTGTTGAAATGGAAGTTCTTCGGCCATTGCGGCACAATGCTGTTGCACTGGCAGCCGTTTTTTTATATTAAATAAACAAGCAACCATTGAGCAAAACATCTACAGAGCTTCACGAGGCTGCAGTAAAGCGCAACGTTGAAGGCGTCCGGCAATTGCTTCAAAGCCGGCCCGACATGGTCCACGTGCGTGACGAAAAGCAACGCACGCCGTTGCAACTGGCGGCGCGTGGCGGTTGCCTCGAGGTGGTGGAAATGATGCTGGCGCATGGCGCGGACGTCAACACCACGGACGAAAAGTTCCAGACACCGTTGCAGATGGCGGCATATTATGGTTTCAGAGATGTGGTTTCGCTTTTGCTCGACAAGGGCGCGCTGGTCAATGCCGCCAATCGCTGGCAAATCACCCCGCTGCATCTGGCATCGAATTTTGGCCACACGGATGTCGTTGACCTGTTGCTGACGCGCGGCGCGGACGTAAATGCGCAGGAAAGCAAGGGTCAGACTCCGATTTACCAGGCGGCGAATTACGGGCATAGCCGCGCAGTGAAGGTTTTGCTGTCGAAAGGCGCGGACGTAAACGCGCGTGACAAAATCGGCGCGACGCCGCTTTTCGCGGCCGCAGCCTACGGGCAAACGGCGATTGCGCAAATCCTCATTGCCAGCCATGCGGACGTGAATGCCGCGGACAAGGGAGGGTGGACGGCCTTGCATCACGCGGCGATTTCGGGCCATCAAGCTGTGGGCGAACTGCTCATCAGCAATCGCGCGCGCGTGGATGCCTTCGACAAGCATGGCGTCACTCCGCTGCACATCGCCTGTCGGGTAGGGCACGTGCACATCGTGAAGCTGCTGCTCGATCATCGCGCAGACATCAACCGTCGCAATTATCCCGGTCGTTCGCCGTTGCACATGGCTGCGACCTGCGGACAGTTGCATGTTGTGGAATTGCTTTTGAGCCGCCGCGCGGAGGTCAACGCGCCGGATTACAGCAGCAAAACCCCGCTTTATTACGCTCATAATAATGAACACCACGAG
>DASRBR010000716.1:0-5530 GCA_035653495.1 Verrucomicrobiia bacterium | reverse complement strand
GTTGACCTGCTCAAAAAAGCCGGCGCCAAGGAATAAATTTCTTATCCGCCGGAGATTTTTCTTCTCCTTTTTCCCAAGTCACTCGTAGGATGACATCGTTATGCAAAATGCTGCCAAACGCCCGGCGCTCGGCGAATTGCTTTCGCCGGCCACAATCAAACTCCAGCTTTCCGGCCAGAACCGTGATGCGGTGCTGACGGAACTTGTCGCGCTGATTCCTGAAATCGCCGACCGGCCCGAAGACCGGCAAACGCTTTTGCGCGCCCTGCAAGAACGCGAGCTTTTGCACAGCACGGGCATCGGCGATGGCGTCGCTTTGCCGCATGCCCGCAACGCACTGGTTGGCTTGGTGGATCGTCCAATTCTCGTTTTTGGCCGGCACGATGGGGGCATTGCTTATTCGGCAATTGACGGCGCGCCAGCACAACTGTTTTTCCTGCTCATCGCGCCAACTGTCACACAGCATCTGGCGATCCTGGCGCGGTTGGGGCGTATTTTGCGCGATCCTAAATTGCGTAAGGCGCTCCTCAGCGCCGACAACGCGGAGAAGGTGATTTCGTTGATACGGGATGCTGAAGCGAAGATGTAATGAATGTGTGTTGTGTGTTGTGAATACAGCACCAAAACCGGCTTAAGCGATTAGCACTCGCCCGAAAATCCCTGCTGGCGCAACGCTTCGAACAACACGATTGCCGCGCAATTGGACAAGTTCAACGAACGGGATTCCGCATTAAACATCGGGATGCGCAGCCAACGTTCGCGATTTTCTTCCAATAACTGTTTGGGTAAGCCGGCTGTCTCGCGGCCGAAAACAATGTAATCGTCTGGGCTGAATTTTGCTTCTGAATAGAGCAGGGGACCGTTGGATTCAACGAACCAGAGCTGGGCGTTTGCCGGGATTTTTTGCGCGAACGCAGTCCAGTTCGGCCATTTGTGCCACTCGACCTGCGCCCAATAATCCATCCCTGCGCGCTTGAGTTGCTTGTCATCGAGTCGAAAGCCGAGAGGCTCAATTAAATGCAGCCGCGCTTTTGTCGCCGCGCACAACCGGGCGACATTGCCCGTGTTCGGCGGAATTTCCGGTTCGACCAGCACGATGTTCACGCCGCGCCTCCCCTATTGGATGTTCGATGTTCAATGTTCGGTGTTCGATGTTTCTCTTTCGCTTTGTAAAACACCTTCCACAAAACCAGCCCGCAAGCTGGTGCGGTCATCCCTGCCAATCGCCGGTCCTTGCCCGCCAATATATTTTTGATTTCGCCCGCCTCAATTTTGCCCTGACCGACCTGCACGATGGTTCCAACGATCCCGCGGCACATCTTGTAGAGAAAACCGTCGCCTTCGATGATGAACGTCAGCAACGGGCCGTTGCGCCGGATTTCACATCGGCCCAATGTGCGCACGGTGGATTCAAGTTCGTAATTGCGGTTGGCCGCGAACGATTTGAAATCGTGTTTGCCCAAAAAAAGTTTTGCCGCGGAGCGCATGGACGCGAAATCCAGTGTTCGCGGCACGTGCCAGGCCTGATGGCGCAGCAAGGGATTCATCGCCGCGTGGTTCCAGATGAAATAACGATACTGCTTGCCGGCTGCGTCGAACCGCGCATGAAAATCCGCCGCGCAACGCCGCGCCGAGCACACGCGAATGTCTTCCGGCAAATGGGCGTTGATGGCGAGCGCGAGCTTGCCAATCGGCATGCGGAATTGTTCCTTGGGCATTTCGACGTGCGCAACCATTCCGAGCGCATGGACGCCAGTGTCCGTGCGGCTGGAACTGTGGATGCGTCCCGCGCCGGGAAATAATTTCGCCAGCGCTTCCTCGACGCGCTGTTGCACGCCCACACCGCTCTTCTGCACCTGCCAACCGGCGTAATTTGTGCCGTCGTAGGCGATGGTGAGTTTGAATTTAAGCAGGGACATGAAAAATGAAACCACGGATGGACACGGATGGACACGGATGAATAGCTGAGGAGACACGAATTGCACGAATTATTACGAATCGACGAGACGGAGTCATATTCGTGGCAATTGGTGAAATTCGTGTCTGGTTTTTATCCGTGTTCATTCGTGTTTATCCGTGGTTAAAAATCAACTGCTCTGGGCATCGAGATAGCTCTGCAACAAAATCGCCGCGGCAGTTTTGTCCACTTTTTGTTTGCGCTGGTCGCGGCGCACATCGGCCTGGATCAACATTCGGTTGGCCTGTGCTGACGTGAGCCGTTCGTCCCAGGTCTTGATCGGCACGGTGACGACAGCCCGCAGTTGCTCGATGAACTCCTTCACCTTTGCAGCGGCTGGCCCGTAGGAACCATCCATGTTCCGCGGCATCCCGACCAGCAGCAAGCCAACTTCCTTTTCCTGGATAATTTCCTTTAAACGCGCAAAGACTTTTTCCAGCGGTTCCGCCGGCACAAACTCCAGTGGCTGCGCAATCACGCCCAGTTCATCGCTGATCGCGAGCCCGATGCGAACCGTTCCGTGGTCTATGGCGAGAATGCGCATTGATTATAGCCTCTTCATCACCTTCGCCGCAGCTTTCACTGTTTTATCAACGTCTTCACTCGTGTGCGCGGCGGAAATGAAACCGGCTTCGAATTGCGATGGCGCGAGATAAATGCCTTCGTCCAACATGCCATGGAAATATTTTGCGAAGCGCGCGCGATCACTGTGCATGGCATCGGCCAGATTGTGCACCGGTTTGTCGGTGAAATAGCCGCAGAACATGGAACCGATGCGCTTGAATTGTACCGGAATATTTGCAGATTTTGCGGCGTCGATCATCCCTGCTTCCAATTGCGAGCCCAATTTTTCCAACTGTTTGTAAACTTTGCCATCGGCCAACTCCTGCAACGCGGCCATTCCAGCCGCCATTGCGACCGGATTGCCGCTCAGTGTGCCCGCTTGATAAACCGGGCCCAGCGGCGCGAGGCAATCCATGATTTCCGCGCGTCCGCCGAAGGCACCCACTGGCAAACCGCCGCCGATGATTTTGCCGAAGCAGGTCAAGTCCGGCTTGATGTTGAAAAGCTCTTGCGCGCCGCCCCGCGCGAGCCGAAAACCGGTCATCACTTCGTCAAAAATCAGCAGCGCGCCGTTCGCCGCCGTGATTTCGCGCAAAAATTCGAGATAGCCCGGCTGAGGCAGATAAAGGCCCGCGTTGCCGGGAACGGGTTCGATGATGATGCCGGCGATTGTGTTTGTGTTCGCTGCAAATCCCGCGCGCACAGCTTCGATATCGTTGAACGGCAGCACGACGGTGTGTTGCGTGAAGGCGGCAGGAACGCCGGCGCTATCGGGATAGCCAAACGTCAACGCGCCAGAACCAGCCTTCACGAGAAGCGAATCGGCGTGGCCATGATAGCATCCTTCGAACTTGATGATTTTGTCGCGCTTGGTGAAACCGCGCGCGAGACGGATGGCGGACATCGTCGCTTCCGTGCCGGAACTGCACATCCGCACTTTTTGCACGCTGGGGACCATGTCGCAAATGAGCTTAGCCATCTCGACTTCCAGCGGATTGGGAATGCCAAAGCTGGTTCCATGCGCCGCGGCATTTTGGACGGCTTTGATGATTTTCGGATTCGCGTGGCCGAGAATTGCCGGCCCCCACGTGCCGACGTAATCCACGTAATCGTTGCCATCAACATCAAAGACATGCGCGCCCTGCGCGCGATTGACGAAAAACGGCTGCCCACCCACCGCGCGAAACGCCCGCACGGGCGAGTTCACGCCGCCCGGAATATATCGCAAGGCTTCGGCGAACAACGCTTCGGATTTGGTCCGTTGGATCATAATTTACCGAACTTCCTCACTACTCTAACAGTTATTCTGCTCTAGTTTCAATTGAATCACTTGAGTCCGCTTCGTATGTTGACGGAGATGTCCGGGACACAAATCAATTCACCGCCGCTTCCGCCGCTCGCCCGGCCGTTGCGTACTTTGCGCGGCATTGGTTCAGAACGCGAAGTGCAACTGGCGCGGCTGGGTTTGTTCACGGTTGAAGATTTGCTGCTGCTGCGTCCGCGTCGTTATGAAGATCGCCGCCATTTTCGCACCATCAAGGAGATGCAATTGGAAGAGCCGGCGACCACGCGCGGAACGATTGTCGCGCTGGGCCTGAAAACCTATCAACGCGGACAAAAATCGGTTTTTGAGATCATCCTTGAAGATGGCACGGCCCGGTTGCATTGCCGCTGGTGGAACCTGCCGTTCATGCAAAATTATTTTGCGGTCGGCGATGAAGTCTTTGTTTTCGGCAAATTGAAAGCTCTCAAGCCGCGCACGATTGATCATCCGGAAACGGAAGTCATCGAGGGCGGCGAAGAAAGCTCGATCCACATCAATCGCATCGCGCCGGTGTATCCCTTGACCGACGGACTGCCGCAACGCTGGCTGCGTTCGCTTGTCTGGCGCGCGCTGGCGCAGTTCGAGAAGGACATTGCCGAGCCGTGGCCGAAATTGAATTTAAAAAACTTTCCCACGCGCGCAAAAGCCATCCAAATGCTTCATTTTCCCGAAGCGGAAACGGACATCGAACCCGCGCGGCGTCGTCTGGCGCTGGATGAATTCATAGTGTTGCAACGCGATATTCGTTTGCGCCGGGAGAAATTCGAAGCCAAAGCACGCGGGCTCCCATGCGCGGGCAACAACCGGCTCATCAAACCATTTCTTGCGCAACTCGGTTTTGTCCTCACGCCCGCGCAGACAAAAGTGCTGCGCGAAATCCGCCACGACATGGGCGGCGCGCATCCGATGCGGCGGTTGCTCCAGGGCGATGTCGGTTCCGGCAAAACAGTCGTGGCCGCGTGCTGCGCATTGATGGCATTGGAAAGTTCATTCAACGTTGCGCTGATGGCGCCGACCGAAATTCTCGCCGAGCAGCATCATCGAACTTTTAAGAACTGGTTTGAGTCGCTGGGCATCGCAGTCGAACTGCAGACAGGCACGCATAAATCCGCGATCCGTAATCCGCAATCCGCAATCCTTACCATTGGCACGCATGCGCTGATCGAATCGAATTTTTCGATGGGCCGGCTTGGATTGGTTATCATTGACGAACAGCACAAGTTCGGCGTGGCGCAACGCGAGCAATTGCTGCGCAAGGGCGCATATCCGCATCTGCTGGTGATGACCGCGACACCCATTCCGCGCACACTGGGCCTCACCTTGTATGGCGAACTGGATGTTTCCGTGATTGACGAAATGCCGGGCGGCCGCGGTCAGATAAAGACATTCTTCCGGACGGCGGAAACTTTGCCGAAGGCATGGGATTTCATTCGCGAAAAAATCGCGCAGGGCCGCCAGGCGTATATTGTTTACCCGCGCATCGAGGAAAGCGGCGCCGCGGGATTGAAGGCGGTCACCAAAGAATTTGAAAATCTGAAGGCGACCCTCGCGCCTCATAAGGTTGGATTGTTGCACGGACGTTTGTCCGGCGAGCAAAAAGAGCGCGTGATGGCGGCATTTCGCAGCAATGCCATCCAGGTGTTGCTCACCACTCCGTTGATCGAGGTCGGGCTGGACGTTCCGAA
>DASRBR010000715.1:0-8651 GCA_035653495.1 Verrucomicrobiia bacterium | reverse complement strand
AACGCGCTCCAACCCACACCTGGCAACAACACCGCTTACGCTGCTTTCGATTTTGCCTCGCGTCAAATCACACCGGACACGAAAACCAGCGCGACAACGGATACGTCATCATCCAGTTGCCGCGCGGTTTCACCCGGCACGAAGCCGCGTCATTCTTCGCGGACATCATCACCGAACAAGGCGGACGCCGCGTCGAAATATCCGACGTGATGCCGCTCTCTCACAGTTAACAACCATAAACGCATTAGCAAATAACCTGAGACAATGAAAAAACAAATCAGCAATTACTTGAAGGCCGGTTACTCCGGTCTCTACATCGTGAGCCATGAAGAACAGCGTGTGAGCGCGGAGATCGTTTCCGCCATCGCACAAATGGACTTCAAACTCCATACGTGGAGCATCACGGAAGGCATCGTTGACATGAGCGAAAAGGAGCCCAAAGCCATCGCGGATACGAACGACCCAATCGAAATGCTCAAGAAGTTCCATGACCTGCCGGAAAAATCCGTCGTCGTCTTGCGCGACTTCCACATGCTCCTTGCCGACCCGAACCCGTATCTATTCCGGCTCGTCAAGGATGCCCTATCCGTTGGCAAGACCAGCAACCGTGCAATCGTAATCGTCGGTTGCACGTTGCGTCTCCCGCCAGAACTCGAAAAGGAAATCGTCGTGCTCGACTTCGCGCTTCCTGACAGAACGCAGTTGCGTGAAATCCTGGACGGCATCTGCAAAAGCGCCAAGTCCAAGCTGAATGGCAACGTCGAAGAAATCTTGGACGCCGCGTCCGGGCTCACAACCATCGAAGCGGAAAACGCATTCTCACTGTCCATCGTGGAAGCGAAGGAAGTCATCGCCCCCATCGTTGCGCGTGAGAAGGCGCACACTATCCGCAAAAACGGTCTGCTCGAAATCATTACCAGTGACATCACGCTTGACGACATCGGCGGGCTCGAAGTCCTGAAACAAGACCTTGCCGAAAAACGCGGCGTGTTCACCAAGTCAGCGCGTGACTACGGCCTGCCGTCCCCGCGTGGTTGCCTGTTTGTTGGTCAACCCGGCACAGGCAAGTCACTGACCGCGACCGCGACCGCGAACATCTTTGGCATTCCGCTCGTAAAGCTGGAAGCTGGCAAGCTGTTCGGCTCGCTCGTTGGTCAAAGCGAAGGCAACTGGCGAACCGCCTTTGCGACCGCGAAGGCCATTGCGCCATGCGTGTTCTGGATAGACGAAGTTGACGGCCTGTTCTGCGGCGCTCAATCATCCGGTCAAACCGACTCCGGCGTCACTAACCGCGTCATCAAGGCCATCCTGCAAGACATGCAGTCCAACAGCGAAGGCATTTTCTACGTGTTCACCGCGAACGACATTGACGGGCTCCCCGACCCGCTCATTGATCGCTTGGATGTGTGGAGCGTGGACCTTCCATCACTCCGCGAGCGTGAAGCCATCTGGAAAATCCAGATTGCAAAACGGAAACGCGACGCCAAGCGTTTCGACGTTGGCAAACTCGCCGCGCAGACTGACGGCTTCTCTGGCCGGCAGATCGAACAGGTCTGGTTGAAGGCGATGAACGTCGCGTTCAATGACAACCGGCGCGAGCCGAACATCAATGACTGCATTACCGCGTCCAAGCGGTTCACGCCGACCAGCGTGACCATGAAGGAAGCCATTGAACGCCGCCGCGAGCGTTTGAAAAACCGCGCCACTCCTGCAAGTGCCCCGGAAACCAAAGTCACCGGCACACGCAAGCCGGCCGCGTAACTCACCAACTCCACAATCCAAACCGGGCGGGACAGCAAACCGCCCCGGTTCCTTCATTATGAAAGTAACCAGCATCAGTGACCAAGACGCATGCCGTTTCGTTCTCGAAGAACTTGAGATTCAGGACGTGGCAAAGCCGCAACCGCCGCAAGTCGTTTGCGACTTCATCGTCCAAGTAGCTCCAGAATCTTGGGTGGTCGGCACGAACGACAAAGGCAGATACACGCTCCATCTGATTGAGGAAGCAACCAAAGAGGAAGCATGGAGCGTTTTTGAAAACATCCGTGGACCCGGCACGGCTTATACCGCGCCGCGAATCCATTTCACCGGCAACAAATCAACAGCAGCAAACAACTAACATCCATAAACCCATTCACACAAAACACAAAATCATTATGAGCAAAAAAGCAAAAGCACTATCCGCAAAATCCGCAGAACAATGCCAGTCTGCGAAAGCACCCGAACAATACAAAACCCTCGACATGCGCATCAAGGAAGGGCTCGAAGCCCTGTTCGCTTCCGATTGGGAAATTCCAGACAGCGCCATCGAAGGCAAATACGCCCGCAAGATCGAGGCGATGGAGTCACAAATCAAAAGCCTCACCCATCGCATGCTCGAACTGCAATCCAAGGTCGAAGGCAAAGCGCCAGTCGAAGCGGGCCGCGTGGACGCCGTTGCAGCCGTGAAGAAAGGAAAACGCAAGTAACCATGAAACAAAGTGGCCCTTGGAGGCCGTAACCCCCAAGGGCAGGCGACCACCGGAGGGCCGCAATGTTTCCACCATCAAAACCTGAGACAATGAAAACACACATACAACCTGAGCAATATGTCCCCAAAAGTCCAGCCGATTTCATCGGCGGCGCACACGCCATCGCCCGCATTCTCGCAGGCAAGGCGAGCCGTCTTTTAAAGACGAGCAACACCAACGCCAAGCTGCTTCTCTACGGTCCGCCTGGCACTGGCAAAACGAAGCTGGCCGAAATGTTCGCGAGCAAGCTTGTGTCCCATCCCGTTCAAATCGAATTCACCAACGGGCGCAACGTGAACATGGATGTCATTCGCCGCTGGCAGGAAAGCGAGCGTTTCCTTCCTGTGTTCGGCAAATGGTCCGTGAAGATCGTTGACGAACTGGACACCTGCCCGCAGGCCGCGCAAGACCTGTTGCTCTCATACCTTGACCGCATGCCAAACAGCATCGCGTTCATCGGCACGAGCAACCTTGACCTGCGCCAACTCGCGGAACGGTTTCACACGCGGTTGCAGCAATTCAAAGTCACGGCCCCGGAGAGCGACGACATCACGCGCCTGCTCAAACGGTGGAATGTTGGCAAGCAACACGCGAATCAAATCGCTGTCGGCTGCGGCGGCAACGTCCGCGCCGCGTTGCTGGACACCCAATCAATCCTCGACGCGGAGGCCGCATGAGCGCAGAAACAAAACACACGCCGGGCCCATGGATAGCCGATGGTGGATATATACAAAGCACAACCGCTAAGATGTTCGGAGGCGGGGCTGTCATCGTCGCTGACCCATACGTGAGCGAGGCGTTTATCAGTGACGAGGAAGTGGACGCCAACGCCCGATTAATTGCCGCCGCTCCTGAATTACTGGAGGCGCTAATTGATGCAAGGGATTGGCTCCAGCACATAATGAGCGAGGACGCCGAGCCGCCACTCGAAGATACAGGAGACGTGCGCGACAAATGCACGGATGCGATTGCCAAAGCGAAAGGCGAGGCATGAATATCATCCTAACATCTGCCCTCTCCGAAAAACCGATAGACGAGCATCACCAATTCGTTTGCATCGGCCCGAATTGTTGGGGCATCGGCCAAACCGCAAAGGAAGCTTACAAGAACGCGAAGCGTGAGGGGCCATCGCGTTACCGTGGCATCTTCATCACTCGCGTCGCACCGAAAGCAGGATTCAAGATTGACGGTGTTGACGGTTCGGTTTGTTGGGACGGAGCAAAACACAACGCCGCCGAATGCAAACTCTGCACGGTTGGCAAGGGCATTCGAATCACGAAGGAGTAACCATGAGCATCGAAACCCGAATCCGAAAAACGGCGGCAAAGAAAGTGGCCGTCAAGATCACGAAGCGGAAACGTTCGAAAACCGGTTTCCGCGTGTGGCACATCGGCGATTACACCGATGTGCCGGATAAAGCCCAGGCACTCCAAGTCTTGCTCGCCAAGCTACGGTGCTTCGTCCCGCTCAAGTTCTCCATCGAAGTTAGAACGCGGCGGGACTTATTCAACGATTGAACACAACTGTAAATCGGTTTATGAAAGGAGTATCATGTTAACAATTCCGAATGTGATTAAGGACCGCATTACCGGCGTGTGTATCGGCCATTTGTTCTTGGCGATAAACAAGGAGACCATTCAATCCAAAAAGCAAATGGAGGAAATCTCGCGGGATGCGCTACAACTCTACCACACAGATGCACGTTTCCAGAAGCGCGTCAACGACATGGTTGAGGATATATCAAACGAAATACGAGAGCCCAATCCCGGAGACCCCGCATGGGAAGCGTGGTCGCAATTCGTCGCTACCCGACCTCAACCCGATTGATGCGACTCGACCGCAATCAGTCGCATCCAATCAAGCAGTAACGTCAACTACAACAAAACCCGCATCGGACTTAATCCGGTGCGGGTTTTTTCGTGTCCAGACAAAACCGTTCCAACATGGGACTTTAAAAATCGGCACCTCGCCGGGGACGCCACGCCAAGACAAACAACCCCCGCCAGCGGTCGGAATTAAAAGATTCCTTACACTTCCGATGGCGAAAGACATTGACTTGGCGGGTCGTTCGCTGCGGTCCCGCTCAACGCTTCGCCTTTGACTTCGCCTTCTCACCTACGAACGCCACAAGCTTGCCCACGATGCGCCTTGCCTCAGCGTGGTGGGCTTTAGGGAGCGATTTGATCTCCGTTTCGAGGCTGACCGTCAACTGGCGAATGCGTTTGATGCGCTCCGCTGCTGTATCCTTCGCAACACGCCCGATGTTCACCGGCGCAAGAAAGCCAGCCCTGGGCGCAACTGCAAGGGGTTCTACTAACGCACCTGTGGATTGCTCACCGTTGGAGCTATCTGGCGACGGTGAATTATTCTCGCCTGCCGCAGCGATATGCTCACGCGTATCGCTTGGCAATGAGGACGTGTGACCGCTTGTCGTTTCAGGTTCGCTGTCCTCAATAATTCCGACGCCAATGTAAGCCTGTCGCAGCGAGTTGAAGTCTTTCAAATTCACCACATGTGATGAATTTGCCAAACGCATGTATCGTGACGCTGTGTTGAAATGGACGCCTTTGCAATGTTGTTTCAACCATTTCATCCAACCGCCATGCCCAACGATTTTCTTCGCTTCATTCAACTTCTGGCCGCACAAAATCGCCTCCGCGATTGCAGCGCGTCCTTTTTCCTGTGCCGAACGAACGAGCGCATTCGTGTTCGTGTAAAGCTGCCTGATTTCACGCGCCAGCTTTTTAAGTTGGTTCGATTGATCGGCGGTGACATTGAGCCGCTTCGTTTTTTCCTTCGTGGTCGTTTTCATTTTGGTTTGTTTTTGAAGTTCCAACCATGCCCGATTTGGAACTGGTTTCTAAATTTGAACTGCTTGGAAAACTCCGATGTTTCTTCGCTTAAAACCGCCTTGTGCAGCTTTAACGAATCCGCGACTTCCTTGAGCGAACGTTTCTGTTTTCCGTCCGCTGAAAAAAGCTCTGGACACATCACCCACGCCATTGCAACGACACGACGCGCTATGATGGCCGATGGCTTCGCGGTTTTCCGCTTTCGCAACGTAGGTGCGACTGCCCATCCTAATAACGCCAAAAGCGATTTGCAGATGCGTCGAAAATCCTCGGCAGTCAGCTCAACCAGTTCCCCGCTTTCATCCGTGGTTGCCTCTCCAAGCCGACGCTCAAGATCGCCCCAATCAAAATCCTCATGGCCGTGGCCTTCGTATTGTTCGTTCAGTTCTTCCATAGATGGGTGCAGGCTTTGCCTGCCTCATGCTTTCATTCCAAGTAGGGTTAAAATTTCAATCCTGCGCTCTTTGAGACCGGCTCTGTGCAGCTTTTCCGCGTCCGTCAGGCGATAACCACCCTCTTTGCGGTTTTGCAGCGTTTGTAATTCCGCCTCCACACGCTCAAGTTCCCATTCCCGCGTGATACGCTCACTCGCGGTTAATTCCGGTGTCCCCTGCGAAGCAGCAAGGGGGGGATTTGACTCTGAATTCTGATTCTCCCGGTCAGGCGACATTACGTGCGCGTGTGCGCCCGCGCGCGCGAGTTCCCCCTTTGATTCTGATTCTGATTCTGACTTATGTGTTGTTACTTCGCCGTTACCGTTGCCAGAATCACCCGTTACACTTGGCGTTACAGGCGCGTTACCGTGACCGTTACCGCGATGCCGGTTTACACGTAACTTTATGCCCATACGCTCTTTATATTCCCGTTGCATACGGCGATTTATCAGCGTTACAAGCACGTTACCGGAATAGTCGTTATCGCGTTTCACATCTGCGGTGTTGCACTGCTCAAGTTCGGCCACAGCCAATTCGACTTCTGGCCGGGTGCAACGCAGAGCGCGAGCCAGTTGATCGTATGTCCCGCGCAGTTCCCCGGTGCGACCGTTGCCCCACATCACGCACAAGGCATCCAGCCAAATGCCGCGTGTGGCGGGCGAACAGAGCGCAGTGTCACGCAGCCAATCGGCTATGTAGAACTGCATCCAAGGGTATTTGTCGGACTTGTCTGGCATCAGTTCCTTGGCGCCACTGCCGCGATTGCCGCCCGCCAGGCGTTGAGCTTGGCATTCAGCCCGTTCAAATATTCGATGTCCTTTTTCCCGCTGGCCTTGTGCAAATTCCAGTCCCCAATCAACACAGGAACGGATTTCAGGAAGGTTGATTCCAATCCGTAGGCGCGGAACACCAGGAACAACAGATTGTGCGTGGACGGGTCGTCAGGTGGAATTTGCGCCTTCATCGCAGCCAGCCGCTCGTCAACATGCCGCTGCATTCTCAGCAACTCCAAACACAGACCCATGAAACAAAGCGGCGTCGGGTCTTGCTGGAAAAGGGTTGTTAAGCCGGTCGCTTTTTCCGGGCTATCAGGACTGTTTTGAGTCGTCATAGATAAATCGTTTTTTCTTCCATTCATCGCGTCCGCCGCTCCGCTGCCAGATTTCCTCGGCAACCTTTTTGATCACCAGCGCGTAGGCCGCGCTCGCTTGGTCACGCGTGAGAACGGGATTGGGCAACTTGTTTTTCTGAAAGCTCATAAACATTGGGTCAAGGCTTTGCCTTGTTGAAGTTGCCGGGTGCAGTCTGCCAACCACACCCGGCGCTTGTTCGTTCAACTTCCCGGCGCAACCTCACGCCGGAAATTCGTTTTAGGATGCCGCAGCCGTAGCGCCCGCAGCAGTGCCAGTTGCGAATTGCTCCGCGCCAGCTTCGACGTGCGCATTGTCCACTGGCGGAGCCGCAGCCGTGTCCTGTTGTGTCAGCGGCGGCACTTCCGCTGTTGCTGGCGGCGGGGCCGGAGTGAAGTCAGGCGGAGGCGGAGGCGTGAAATCCGGCGCGGCCAACGGCGGTTCTTCGACGGTGAATTTCCCCTCCGGCTTGACCGAGAAATTATTCACGTTCGAATAACTCCCGCTGATGTAGCCGGACGATTCAACTTCGATTGCTTTTGGAGCGTTCGGGTCATTCGAATTGATGATCTCGTTCGCGATGTGAACGATGCTGTCCTTTAACGGCTGTGGCAGGTATTTGTAATTTTCCCTTGCCAACACTGCGGCGGCGTGAGCCACCGGAATGATTGATTTGATTGACCAACTCATGTGCTGTCCTTTGTTTTGGTTTTTGGTTGTTTCCCCGGCATCACCTCGATGACGGAAAAGCGCATTTGTGTTCGCCGCTGGCCGGTTCATCGGCGATCTTCTTGAGAATTATTTCGGCGATTCGAAACTCAACCCACGCCCGCTTGTAGTTGTGCGTCTGGCAATTAAGAGCAGTCGCGGCGAGCGCGGCGCGAAGCTGTAAATGCAGCTTGGCATCGTCCGACTTATAAACCGGCAACTCACCCAAAGCGGACGTGAGCGATGCTGACTCAGCCGCCGTTGAAACCACTTCCAGCGGAGCATTAGACTTTTCGATTTGTCCATTCATGGCACTGTGTAACCGGCCCGGAAAAAGTTTACGCCTGGCTGGACCGCGTTCGTGCAGGCCAGGGTTGACCCGTCCATCGGGTAATCAAACGAAGCAATCACCGTCCAGCTTTGCAGATCGGTTGAGGTTGAAAAAAACGCCGCGTTTGGCACCGCGCTGATTACCGGGTAAAAATAAGCCGACAGCGTGTAAGTCTTATACGTTTGCGCCACAGGCAACGGCTCGCCCGGATGCGCCGCAATCCACGCGAGGTAAGCCGCCGAATGATGCACCACCGTGTCAGCCCCGGTGATCGTCACACGCGCAACAGGGAGAGGCGGAGGGGAACCTTTGCCGACCGGCGCGGGTGTTGGATTCGATGAACAGCCGGCCAACGCCAACAACATCAGCCCTATTTGTCCTATGTGTCTCATTTTTTTGCCTGTTTGCGTTTGCGGTCGAACGCCTCAACAGCAGAAACAGCGAGACCAGCAACCTTGATTAAATGCTGGCGTCTCTCCATAGGGGTAGCCAGCAACCCGCGCATGTTGTGTTCCTCAATCCATTGGTGCCAACCACGCGGGTCGTGAGCGTCATCGTGTTTGAAGTCATTTGGCCCTCGACCATATTTCTGTCTGCCGTGGTTCTGTTCGGCTTGGATTTCGGCTGCAATCTTCTCATTCATAAACTCGTTTCAGGTTAATCATTCGGATACGGCAATCGCACTT
>DASRBR010000714.1:0-9022 GCA_035653495.1 Verrucomicrobiia bacterium | reverse complement strand
TGAATTGGACGTGATTGCGGCGGTGGTTGTCGGCGGCACGCTGCTGACCGGCGGCGTCGGCTCGCAGATCGGCACGCTCGCCGGCGTGTTGATTTTTGGTACCATCCAAAGCGCGCTCAACTTCGATGGCCGCCTCAATTCCTGGTGGTTGCGCATTGCCATCGGCGGGCTGCTGCTGGTATTCATTCTCCTACAGCAATTTTTATCTCGATTAAAAAAAGCGACCTGAACCGGTCCTCGAAAAAATTATGAAAATGAAATTATCGCAAATCTGCCTTCGAATTTTTTCATCTGCAGCCATTGCGTTGTTGATGCTTGCCACAGTTCAAACGCAGGCCAAAACTCTGACAGTCGGATTCGCGCAAGTCGGCGCGGAAAGTTCATGGCGCACGGCTGAAACCGATTCCATCAAGTCGGAAGCAGCGAAACGCGGCGTGAACTTGAAATTTTCCGATGCGCAAGGCAAGCAGGAAAACCAAATCCGCGCCGTGCGCAGCTTCATCGCCCAGGGCGTGGACGCCATCATCCTCGCGCCTGTCGTGGAGACCGGCTGGGAACCGGTGTTGCACGAAGCCAAACGCGCGAGAATTCCCGTGATTCTCGTGGACCGCGGCATCAAAGTTGAAGACCCGTCGCTTTACACCACGTTGATCGCGTCCGATTTCGTTGCTGAAGGGCGCAAAGCCGGCGAATGGCTTGCGAACAAAACCGATGGCAAGGCGAACATCATCGAATTGCAGGGAACGCCCGGCGCCGCGCCGGCGATCGACCGCAAAAAAGGTTTCGAAGAAGCCATCGCCAGCCATCCCGACATGAAAATCATCGCGTCGCAAAGCGGTGATTTTCGTCGTTCCGGCGGCAAGGAAGTGATGGAAGCCCTTTTGAAAAAATACGGTGACCAGGTCAATGCCGTTTATGCGCACAACGACGACATGGCGCTCGGGGCCATCCAGGCGATTGAAGAAGCCGGCAAAAAACCAGGCCAGGACATCATCGTGCTTTCCGTGGACGGCGTGAAGAGCGCGTTCGAAGCGATTGTCGCGCACCGGATGAATTGCACCGTCGAATGCAATCCGTTGCTCGGGCCGATGGCATTTGATGCCGTTGAAAAAGCGATCAAGGGAGAAAAGTTGCCCAAGAAAACCGTCGTGCAGGACAAAGTTTACGACCAATCCACCGCTCCCGCGGTGATCGCCAGCAGGCAATACTAAAAGCACCAAAATCCAAGCATCAAGCACGAGAGAACTCCAAACACCAATTTAAAAAGCGCCTCACGCCTTTTGTTCCGCGTTGTAGTTTGAGAATTGGAGCTTCTCTGGTAACAGGCGTTTGGTGCTTGGAATTTTTAAATACCGGGTGCTCACCCCATTGCGAAAAAAGGAGAGTTGACTAGCATCGGGGACCATGAAGGTTTTCCATTTCTCCCTCCGCGGGACACTCTGTGCCTGTGCGTTGGCGAGTTTTTTGATTTTGATTTTTGCGACGTCGCAACCTGCGCGCGCCCAGGTCAACAACTGGATCAGTTCGAGCAGCGGCGATTGGGAAAGTCCTCAATGGTCGTTCGGCTTGCCGGCAAAAAATGAAGACATCTTCATCACCAACGCGGGCACGAAGACCATCGTCATCGAGCAAACCACCACGCAATACAATCCATCCATTTTGAACATCGAAGCGTTGACGATTTCCGCCGCTGCGGGTTCGTCCAACACGCTGTTCATGAACTACGCGGGACTCGAATCGCCCTTGACCATTGCGAATCTTTCCCTAGGCGCAAATTCCGCGGTCGTCATGGACGGCTCGGCGCTGGCAGCCACAAATCAAATCCTAATGAACGGAATCTTTACTCAAGACAAATCTTCGACGGTTGCCACCGCGATGCTGGAAATGGGCGAAAAAAACCCTGCAACATATTATTTGGCCAGCGGAACGTTGGCTGCAAATTACATAGATGTTGGACTGAGCTTCCCATCGTTCTTCGTGCAGGCGTCAGGAATCAATGCGTGTGATAATGGCATCCGAATCTATGGCGGGTCGGTTTATGATTTGAAAGGCGGCGAGTTGGATGGTTCCTCGGTAGTTCATGCAGGAGGCACCTTTAAGATGGAAGGCGGTATATGCAATTGTCTCTCCCAAGCAAGCTGGATCGATGGAAGCTTTTTACAATCCGGCGGAATCATCACCAACGCTTTGGAAATGGGCCTTCCCATCCCAATGCCTGCAGGTCACCAGGCGGGTGCAAGTGGCAAAGCATTGCAAACTGGAGGAACAAATAACCAAAACAACCTTACCTTGGGAGTGTTCACAGGAACAGTTGGTTATGTACAGAACCTCAATGTGGACGGCGGAACATACACCTTGTCCAACGGTTGGCTGAACGTGGGTTCCATTTCGGTTTGGTGTCGGGGCAGCATTGCGCAATACGGAGGCGTTCACACAGTTGGACAATTAAATCTGAACGGTGCGGCCGCAATCAACATTTATGATCCAGTAATGATTGATGGTATGGCTCCGGCGGCCTATACATTGGCAGCCGGGCTTTTTTCTGCTACTACCGTAAACCTCGGACTGGCAGGTGTGTTTACGCAATCGGGAGGTACCAACATCATCTCCGATTCGTTGAATTTTGCCAATGTTTACCCTGGCGCTAACGGAACCTACAGCTTGAATGGCGGATTGTTGTTGGTCTCCAACCTGAGCGCAGCCGTCCCTTCGGCCTTTAGCCAAAGCGGCGGCAAATTGATCGCCCAAAATGTTTCCGGCAATTGTTCCCAATCTGGCGGCACGGCGAAAATCGGGAATCTTTCCGCAAATTATTCCCTCAGCGGCGGCAGCCTCATCGCGACGAACTTGACCGTGAGCGATGCGGTCTTTCAGCACACCGGCGGCACTTGCACGATTGTCAACAATCTCACGCTCAACGACGGCACCTGGCAGGACGGCACTACGGGCCAAACTTTCGGCCAGTTGCAATTGGGCGCGGGCACCAATTCCATCATCCAATTCCCGACCAACGCCTGCTCCCTGCAATTCGCCGACAGCAGCGGCGTGACGTGGTCCAACAACGGTGTGCTCACGATAGTCAATTGGAACGGCTCGCTCTCAGGCGCAGGAACGAACGTCCTCGCCTTCGGCAGCAGCACCAATGCGCTCACCGCAAAGCAACTGAGCCAAATCCAATTCGCCAATCCCGCCGGCTTTGGCCCCGGCAATTATCTCGCCAAAATGCTGCCCGACGGCGAAATCGTTCCCGGCGTCCGCAATTTTTTGGACAACCCGCCCGCGCCATTCTTCGCCGGGGAAGCTTCGCTCGGCGGCGGCTGGTATTATCTGGCCAGCTCAAACCATATCTTTGGCGATTACAACCTGCAGAATTATCCCTACGTTCTCCATCTGGACATGGGCTGGGAATATTTCCTGGACGCCAACAACCCGCAGCACGGCGGTTATTTTTATGATTTCGCGGACACGGCCTTCTTCTACACTGAACCCGGAATGTTCCCGTATTTGTATGATTTCAACATCAACGCGTGGCTCTATTACTCACCCGCCAGCGAAACGGGCCGCTACACCTCCAATCCGCGCTGGTTTTACAACTTCTCGACGCAAGCGTGGGTGAATCATCTGTGAAGACCTCGCAAGAGGGTTTGGCACAAAGCCCAAGGTTGCCCAGCCCATCTCCGCGTTTTGATGGGCTGGGCTACCTTGGGTGGCTTGTCCGAAATTTAACAACCTCGAATCGTCGAGGTTGATCTCATATAGTAATTGAAATCATCCAGTGGGGCATCAAAATCCGGCGACATCCAAATTTTTCCTTGCAGGCTTCCGGCGCGAAGTTGGATGCGCTTGCGTGTTGGGACAGCCGACAGCTTGGCTTTAGGCTCGCCATCTTGAGTGATGGTGATTTCTTCACCGCCCGCAACTTCGTGCAACAAATCCGGGAGTGTGGCCTGGGCTTTTTCAAGTGCGACTGTTCGCATAAGACAATGTTAGCTTGTTTTCAAATCAATGCCAACGCTTTTGACGAATCGGGCCTCCCCCGGCAACAGGCGCAACGTGCGATAAAACGAGCGCGAGGTGTCGTGGGGGAGTTTGGTGAGTAATTCCCTTTGCGCGCTCATTGCCGAAGCATGTATAAGACCGTTGCGCCTACGTCGCTGTAAAGGTGGGCAAGAATGACAGGCGAGATGCGGCTTGTTTTAGCATAATAAATGGACCACAACAAAAAAGTTGCTCCATGGGCAATCGCGGAGGGAACACCCTGGTAAAGATGATAGCTGGATTGCACAAAGGTGCTTAGGAGGACGGCGATCGTGGCGCTGCTTGTCAATTGTCGTACAGCCGTCATCAAATAGGCCCGGACAATCAACTCTTCAAAGAAGGGATTTAGGAACTGAAAAAGAAGGGTTGAGTAAAAAACGTTTCCGCCAAATAGAAGCTGTCCAACACGTGCTCCTGCTTCATGCTGTCCAGTCGCTGTCAGGCCCGAAAGATACAGGCACGCGTAAACCATATAATGAGCGATGCCGCCGCCGACATTCAGCAGAATCGACCAGCCAAAGTCTTTCGGTGCCCAACGCAATCCCAAGTCTGAAAATTTCTTTCCCCTGCGCAGAAGCAGATACCAGACCAACCCGAGGCTTACGCCCTGTCTCATCATTGCATAGTACCAGGTGAAATTGGTGCTCTTCTGCGGCGTGAAATTTTCATTTGCCAAAAAGCGCATTGAGTAGAAAAGACTCCCACCAAATGCAATCAAGCAGACCAAGACTAATTCGATAATGAGAAGCTGCTTTTCCGTCCAATTTGAGGTAGCTGGCAGGGTGGCAGGTTCCTGTTCCTCTGAAGTCGCTGTGTCCGCCGCTGCGGGTTCGATTGGTGCAGCAACATCAGCAGATTCTACAGCGCTTCTTGGAAGCGACTCGCCATCTATCAAACAGTTGGTCGCTTCGTCGGGATACTCTTTGCCACAGTAAGAGCATTTTTTCATGCGCGACGGTTGAGATCGGAGGGCTTTACCATAAATATTGCCTTACTAACGAGTCCGCCCAGGTATTCGTGCAAACGGCCTCGCCATTTGTCCTCGATGAATGGATGCCCGTCTTTCGTGCTGAAGACCACGTGGTGGTGAAGGCTTGTGCGCTGGGTCGATGGCATAACGATGCTTTTTCCAAATTCAATTGGAACACACTCAGAATTTCAATCAAAACATGTTCTAAAGAGTAGAGGTTTTTTCAGACATCTTTCTTGCTGTCGCGAGGCGACGTCGGACAGTAGCCAGACACGAAGTGTCTGGGCTCGATGCGAAAAAATTTTCGTCCTGAAGGGACGTTGGAAGAGTTTGCACCCTTGGTAATTAAATGTTTTCCCCCTGTCCTTTCAGGACGGATTCGCGTTTGACAATTTTACCAGCCACCTTGTGGCCGGCTACTTTCCATTGTCCCTGCGGGACCACATCGGGAGTCGCGATTTGGTTACTTTCCAACGTACCTTTGGGCTCTCGTTGTGAATCGTGGTTATTTTAACTTTTTCCACCGCGCAAGTTGCCTCTCCACTTCCTTCATCCCCGGCGAGCCGATGGCATTTCGTTGCGCCATGGCCTTTTTCAAATCGAAAACGTTCAACGCATCCGCGTCGAATTTTTTGTCCACGGATTGGAATTCGGGAAGCGTGAGTTGATTGATCGGTTTGCCGGTTTTTTCGGCCAGGGCCACGACCGCACCGACGGCATGATGCGCCTGGCGAAAGGGCATTCCCTTGCGCACCAGATAATCGGCCAAATCGGTCGCAAGCAATGCCGGGTCGCTGGCGGCCGCGGCGCAATTTTTCGCGTTGATGGTCGTGTTCTGCAGCATGGCGGCCATCAAGCGCACGCAGGCGCGCACGGTGTCGGCGCTGTCGAACAACCGCTCCTTGTCCTCCTGCAGATCGCGGTTGTAGGTCATCGGCAAACCTTTCAAGAGCGTCAGGAGCGACACCAAATTGCCGATGACCCGGCCTGCCTTGCCGCGCGTCAGCTCCGCGATGTCCGGATTCTTCTTCTGCGGCATCAAGGACGAACCGGTCGTGTAGGCGTCGGCGATCTTGATGAAATTAAATTCGCTGCTCACCCACAAAATCAAATCCTCGGCCAGCCGCGACAAATGCACCGCGAGCAACGCCGCCACCGCGCAAAATTCAACTGCAAAATCACGGTCGCTCACCGCGTCCATGGAATTTTGCGACACGCGCGCGTTGCCTTTTGCATCTACGAAACCGAGTAGTTTCGCGACCGTTTCGCGGTCGAGCGGCAGCGTGGAACCGGCAATCGCCCCGCTGCCCAATGGACAGACATTAACGCGCTCCGAACCATCCGCGAGCCGTTGATGATCGCGTTCGAGCATCTCGACATACGCGAGCAGGTGATGCGCCAAAAGGACCGGTTGCGCGCGTTGCAGATGCGTGTAGCCGGGAATGATGACTTCGGAATTTTTCGCGCCCAAATCCACCAGCGCTCGTTGTAGTTCTCGCAACTCATTTTGCAACGCGACGATTTCGTCCCTCACCCACATCCGCATATCGAGCGCGATCTGGTCGTTGCGCGAACGGCCGGTGTGCAGCTTCTCGCCGGCGGGGACGCGCCGCGTCAATTCGGCCTCGATGTTCATGTGGACGTCTTCGAGTTCGGGCTTCCAATCGAATTTTCCATCGCGGATTTCCTGCGCGATGCTTTCGAGACCGCCGACGATTTCCTTCAGTTCGGCGTTGGTGAGAATGCCGATTTTTTGCAGCATCGTGGCGTGGGCGATGGATCCGCGAATGTCATGCTCCCAAAGCCGCCAGTCGAACGAGATGGATTCGGTGAAGCGCGCGACGTCCGCGCCGGGACCGGCGGCGAAACGTCCGCTGCGGGAGACAGGAGAAGTTTTTTTCATGCTCGATCGCGGGCATATTGCGTTGGGAAAGTGCCAAAGTCACGCGGGAAAGAAAGCACTGCGGATACTGCCGTCCGCGCTCATAAGGACCGGGATGTCATGTGAATTAGTGACATGGATGCAGCGGGAAACCTGAATATTTCAGGTGAATTTCGGGTCGGATTAAGTCATAGTTACTGGAGTATTGTTCAGAACGGCCTAATAGATGCGGAGATTCATATACTTGACGGCGACGGCGGTCTTTTTTGCTTTTTCCGCCGATGGCGCCGCATTGCCTGTTGCGGCGCATTTTCGCGCGAACGTCCAGCCCATTCTCGATCAATACTGCGGCGACTGCCACGAGGACGGCGCGAACAAGGGCGGCGTGACTTTCGACCAGTTCAAGTCGGATGAAGCGCTGGTGACCAATCGCACGCTTTGGTTCAATGCGTTGAAAAATTTGCGCGCCGGCCTCATGCCTCCTGCCAAAAAACCGCATCCTTCCGCCGATGAAATGAAGCGCCTCGTGGACTGGATCAAATACGATGACTTCGGTCTGGATCCGAAAAATCCCGATCCTGGCCGCGTGACCTTGCGGCGGCTCAACCGCGTTGAATATCGCAACACCATCCGTGACTTGATGGGCGTGGATTACGATACAACGGAAGAATTTCCCGCGGACGATACCGGTTATGGCTTTGACGATATCGGCGACGTCCTCACGCTTTCGCCGATGTTGTTCGAGAAATATTTGGACGCGGCAAAAACGATCGTGGCAAAGGCGGTGCCGATGGTTTCGCGCGTGCCAAAGGAACGCGTGATTGCGGGCCAGTCGTTCAGCCAGGATGGCGCCTGGGGATCGTTGTGGCTTTCGTATTACGAACATGCGTCGGTTTCCAAAACGCTTCATGTGACGAACGGCGGGCCTTACGAGCTGTTGCTGGATTTGGCAGCGACCGAACAGTTTGTCGAGGATGAGTTCGATTACAACAAATGCCGCGTCATCTTCAAGGCAGACGGCCAGGAACTGCTGCGCAAGGAATTCATCCGCGAGGGCGACAAACCATTTCACTTCGAATTCAAGCACGACTTCTGGCCGGGCGGTCATCAATTGACCTTCGAAGTCGAGCCTTTGACACCCGACCAAAAAAGGCCGCGCTCACTGGCCATCCGGTTCGATTCGGTGACAGTTCGCGGGCCATTCGTCGAAAAGTATTATGTTGCGCCAAAAAATTACTCACGATTCTTCCCCCGCGAAGTGCCGGCCGGTTCTTCGGCCCGGCGCGCTTATGCGCGAGAGTTGATTGCGGCTTTTGCGAGCAGGGCATTCCGTCATCCCGCCGACGATGGCACGGTGGACCGACTCACGCGCCTTGCAGAAGATTTTTACAAGCAGCGCGGGAAGACGTTTGAAGCGGGCGTTGCGCAGGCAATGACTGCGGTGCTGGGGTCGCCGCAATTTTTGTTTCGCGAAGAAAACGTCGAGCCGGACCATCCGCCGGGAACGCAGCCGTTCGTTGATGAATACGCCCTGGCTTCGCGCCTTTCCTATTTTCTTTGGTCTTCGATGCCCGACGATGAATTGATCCAGCTTGCGGCGAAAAAGCAACTTCGCGCGAATCTTCCCGCGCAGGTCAAGCGGATGCTGGCCGATTCGCGTTCGGACGCGTTGATAAAAAATTTCACCGGCCAATGGCTGCAGGCGCGCGACATCGAAACGGTGCCCATTGATTCGGCCGTGGTCCTTGAAGGTGACGAACATCCGGACCCGGAAATCACGAAGATGCGGGCGCGATTGCATGAATTGAGGCAAAAGCCGAGGGAACAATGGACCGAGGGTGAACACGCCGAGGCGCATGCAATTTATTTGAAACTTTCCGCCGCGAGGTCCAAGAGGGAATTTAGCCTCGAACTGCGGCGTTCGATGCGCCACGAAGTGGAGGCTTACTTCAACCACATCGTACACGATGACCGCAATGTGATGGAATTGATTGACAGCGATTACACCTATTTGAACGGCCGGCTGGCGCGGCATTACGGCCTCACGAATCTGAACGTGAGCGGAAGCGAGATGGTGCGCGTCACCTTGCCGCCGGGCTGTCCGCGCGGCGGCGTGCTGACAAGTGGCTGCG
>DASRBR010000713.1:0-2113 GCA_035653495.1 Verrucomicrobiia bacterium | reverse complement strand
AAAGGTGACGTCGGGTTTGCGCAAGCCGTCCAAATTCAGTGCGTGCCTGCTTTCCGGCGGCGAAACTTCAGCCAGACAGCGAAGGTGTTCTGCTAGGAATTCGCTGATCTCCGGACCGCTTAGGTCGTCGATTTTGATTGTAAGAGGCTCGTTCACCTTCCATGGGCTTTTTTGAGGTTCTTACGCCACCGGCAACACGCGTCCCGCGACCTCCTGCGCGAGCAATTCATACGCGGCGGCAGCGGGATTGTACGCGTCGTAATACATGATCGGTTTCCCGAAACTGGGCGCTTCGGCAAGCTTCGTCGTGCGGGGGATGATCGTTTCAAAAACCTGGTTGCCGAAATGTTCGCGCACTTCACTGACGACTTGTTGGGAAAGTTTGGTCCGCCCGTCATACATCGTCATCACTACGCCGATCAATTCCAGGCGTGGGTTGATGCCGTTGTCGCGAAGCTGCCCCAGGATGCGGTTGACCATCGAAATGCCTTCAAGTGCGTAATATTCGCATTGCAACGGCACGAGCAAACCATCTGCTGCGGCAAACGCGTTCAACGTGAGAATCCCCAGCGATGGCGGGCAATCAATGAGGACGATGTCGAACCGGGCCGCTTCGAGAACGGGTTGAAGCGCCATCGCGGCGCGTTGAAGATGGTTTTCTGAACGCGAAAGTTCTATGTCCGCGCCGCACAAATCCACTTCGCTGGGAATCATTTCGAGGCGGTCGAAGGCGGTTTTTTGGATTTTTTCCAGCAAGGAACCTTCGCCGAGCAATGGCCGGTAGGCGCTGCCGCCCTCGGTTTTTTCGAGTCCGAGGCCGCTGGTCGCGTTCGCCTGGGGATCGAGGTCGAACAGCAGCACGCGCTTGCCCTGGGCGGCAAGGCAGGCGGCGAGATTGACGGCAGTGGTGGTCTTGCCCACCCCGCCTTTCTGGTTTGCGACCGCTAAAACTCGAGTTGTCACATGGCAGGTGTAATGAAAAGAGCGCTCGCATTCAAGCTTTCGCAAAATGCGCCAATGGGTATCTTTTTCCCGCTGGATTTTCCGGCCCGCACGACGCAAACTATAATCATGAAACTAGTCATTGCCTTGCATAACGTGACGCTGACGGATGCAATCGAAAGACATATCCTGTCCCGGATCGACAAGCTGGAGCACTTTGACCGTTTTGCCATCAACGCGCGCGTCACCCTGGAGCACGATACGACCAAGACGCCCGAGCGCCAGTTCAAATGTTCCATGCTGCTGGTTGTGCCGGGACCGGACCTGTTCGCCGAGGATGTCGAGGGCGATCTTTACGCCGCCATTGATCTGGTGACGAAAAAAATCGAGCAACAGATCCGCAAACGCCAGAACAAATACAAGGCCCGCAAACACGCGGATGGCTCGCGCACCAAACGCATCCGCCAGGAAGCGGAACTGTAGCCGGAATGTTCGCCGACACCGAAGCCGAAAGCTCCTCCATTTCCAGGCGCAACAGCCGGGGCGAAAACCGGCATTCGGCCCATCCACCCCCTCGCTCCATGTCCCAACCTGAACGCGCAAACCTTATTTTGCGGGCGCGCGTTGTCGTACCTGTCTCGCGCAAGCCGATTGATAATGGCGCAATCACGATTTCCGGCGAACGCATCGCTGCAGTTGGAAAATGGAGCCAGATTTCGGCTGGACATCGCGCGGAAGTGATTAATTTGGGGGAAGCGATTTTGCTGCCGGGATTGGTCAACGCGCATTGCCATCTTGATTACACCTGCATGGCCGGCCAGCTTCCGCCGACGAAAAGTTTCGTGGACTGGCTCAAGCTCATCACTACAAACAAATCCGGCCTGCTTTACTCCGAGTTCGCGGAATCATGGCTTGCGGGCGCAAAAATGCTCGTGCGCACCGGCACGACAACCGTCGCGGACATCGAGATGGTCCCGGATTTGTTGCCCGACATCTGGACGGCCACGCCATTGCGCGTGATTTCGTTTTTGGAAATGACCGGGGTCAAGAGCCGCCGTCCACCTCCCGAAATTCTTGGTGAAGCGATGGCGAAAATTACTTCCATTCCAGGTGGCCACACACGCATGGGCCTTTCGCCGCACGCGCCTTATTCGACGGTGCCCGAACTGTT
>DASRBR010000712.1:0-6822 GCA_035653495.1 Verrucomicrobiia bacterium | reverse complement strand
CTCGTTTCAGCTTGTTTCACCTGGTTTCAGCTATCAGGAAAAAAAGAAGAGGCATCTGTGAGGTCCGAAATCCCGAGTTGGCAACGGGTTCAGCCATTCGTAAAGCACCAAATACCAACATCCAAGCACCAGAGAATGTTCAAATGCCAATCACCAAACGATCTCCTTGCAAACATGCGCATGAGGCTTGGCGCTTGGGAATTGGTGCTTCAATGGAGCTTGGATGTTGGCGTTTGGTGCTTCGTGGCATTCCCTGCCATTTTGGCGCATTTTTGTTCCATATCTGTTCCACAAGGGTCGCAGGCGTTTCAGCTCGTTTCACCTTGTTTCACCTTGTTTCACTTAAGCCGAAAAATTTTTTCCATCGGGAAGGCAGTTTTTGGCAGAGCGGCACTAAACGGGCTGCTCCGTCACATAATTGTCACAATTCCGACATGGTTTTGTAACGAAGGGCAAATAGGTTTTGGCGGGATTTAAAAAACAAAAGAAATACATGAAAAACATCATCGGGAAAGTCGCTGTTTTGGCGGGAACGTTGGCGCTCGCGGCATCGGTTCGCGCGGGCAACATCACGGTCAAGGGCTCGGACACGTTGGTCATTCTCGCGCAAAAATGGGCCGAGGTTTACATGGGCGAGCATCCGGATGTGAAGATCGAGGTGAACGGCGGCGGTTCGGGCGTTGGTTTTGCCGCATTGCAGAACCAGGAGGTGGACATCGCCGATGCTTCGCGAAAGATCAAACCGACCGAAGTCATGGCTTGCGTGAAGGCGTTCGGCAAGCGGCCCACGGAATACAAGGTGGCGCTGGATGGGCTTTCGGTTTATGTGAACGACGCCAATCCGGTGAAGGAGCTGACGCTCGAACAGTTGAAAGACATTTTCACCGGCAAGGTGAAGAACTGGAAGGACGTCGGCGGCGACGACGCGCCCATCACCGTTTACAGCCGAGAGAACAGCTCGGGCACGTATGAGTTTTTCAAGGAGCACGTGCTCAAGGGACAGGACTTCACCGCGAGCGCGCAGACGCAGCAGGGCACGGCGATTTTGTTGCAATCCATCGCGCGCGACAAGAACGGCATCGGCTACGGCGGCGCGGCTTACGGCGGCGGCGCGCGAGCGGTCGGAGTGAAAAAAGACGCCGACTCAAAAGCGATTGAACCGAGCCTTGAAACGGTGGTCAACGGCACTTACCCGATCTGGCGTTACCTTTATAATTATGTGAACCCTGCGTTGGACAAGGGCGAAATCCGCGCGTATCTGAATTGGATCCGCAGTCCCGACGGCCAAAAAATCGTCAAGGAAATTGGGTATTATCCCTTGCCCGCGGATTTGCAGACGAAATAGGCCCTTTGCACTGACAGCTTTTGACAGAATGAACAGAATGAACAAAATGCGAACGAAAACAGCGATACCTTCTCAGGCTGTTTCCGCCCGCTCGCAGAAGGTGCTGGAAAAATCGGCGGCCAATCTGAAAAAAGAAGGGCTTCAGCGCCATTGACTTGACTGCTTTTATGAAGCAGCGAAGAGGGTCGCGACTGATGATTGCTCCATGCGTACGTGTCCATATTGCGGTCAGGAAAATCAAGTCTCTCCAACATTGACTCACAGCACATGCGTCGGGCCGGAGTTCGCGTAAACGAGGTGATAAACCACAACTGCGAGCAGTCCGCCGATGATCGGGCTGACAATCGGAATCCATGCGTAAGCCCAGTCGCTGTCGCGCTTGCCCGGGATGGGCAGAATGGCATGCATCAGGCGGGGACCGAAATCGCGCGCGGGATTGATGGCGTAACCGGTCGTGCCGCCAAGAGACAATCCGATCACCAGCACCACGAGGGCGACAGGCAAGGCATCGAGCGAGCCGAGGCCGCCCTTCGGGCTGGAGATGTGCAGCACCGCAAACACGAGCACGAACGTCCCGATGATTTCGGAAATGATGTTCGGAATGGGCGAGCGGATTTGCGGGCCGGTGGAGAAAACTGCGAGCTTCGCATTTTTGTCCTCGGTGATGTCAAAGTGCGATTTGTATTGCAGCCAGACAATGAATGCGCCGAGGCACGCGCCCAAAAGTTGCGCCACCAGATAAAGCGGCACCTTGTTCCAGTCGAATTTTCCCGCTGCTGCCAGCGCCAAAGTGATGGCGGGATTCAGATGCGCGCCGCTCGCGCTGGCCGCGATGACGACTCCGACGAACACCGCCATCGCCCAACCCATGGTGATGACAATCCAGCCGCTGTTGCTGCCTTTGGTGTTTTTGAGGATGACGTTTGCGACCACGCCATCGCCCAAAAGAATGAGTATCGCGGTTCCGATGAGTTCGGCAAAAAACGGCGGCATGACAGGCGGGTTCATTTGGATCGTGCGTTTTGGTCGCGAGGATTAAACCAAATTCGCGGGCTTGAGCAAGTATTGTTGAGCGACGTTGGTGTATTCGACAGCCTGCTTTTGCTGCCACCCAGCATCACGGCCAAGCTCGTCCGCCAGCAATCCGGCAACCAATGGCGCGGCTTCGATGCTCGCCTGCGCATCGAGCAGCAACGCGCGCGTGCGCCGCGCCAAAATATCTTCCACTGTCCGCGCCATTTCCTTTCGTGCCGCCCAGATCACTTCAGCGCCAGTGTAAGGCAATCGCAGATGAATTTTTTCGCGAAGGGCAGGTTGCTCGTTCATCAACGCGCGGACCGCATCCGCGTCGCTGCCGTAAATTTTGAGCGGGTCGTGAGTATCGGCGTTTTCGTTCCAGCCGTGGATGCGCAGCGTTTCAGTTTTGGAAGGACGAGATTCGAGTCCACCGACGATGGCTGCATGGTTGACTGCTGTTTCGCCCATTTTGCGGTAGGTGGTCCATTTGCCGCCGGTGATGGTGACGAGTCCGGCATGCGAAATGAAAAGAAAATGGTCGCGCGAAATGGCGGCGGTTCTTTGTTTGCCTGTCGATTTCACCAAGGGCCGGAGCCCGGCGTAAACGCTCAAAACGTCCTCCCGTTTTGGCGGTTGAGCGAGATAACGCGCGGCGTGGTGCAGGATGAATTCGATTTCCTCGCGAGATGCGCGCGGTTCCAGACTGGCTTCGGGCGCTGGCGTGTCGGTTGTTCCCAAGATCACCTTGTCATGCCACGGCACGGCAAACAAAACGCGACCGTCATCTGTATGCGGGACCATGATGGCGGAATCGCCCGGCAAAAATTTCCTGTCCACGACGAGGTGCGCGCCGCGGCTCATCGCGATGCGTGGTTTGGCAGCAGGGTCATCAAGATGCATGATGCGGTCGGTGAAAATGCCGGTCGCGTTGATGACGGCGCGTCCGGCGATTTCATATTCACGGCCGGTTTCGCGGTCAAGCGCGCGCACGCCCTTGATGCGGCCTTCATTTTTGAGCAAACCAACGATTTCGACGTAATTGATCGGTGTTCCACCGAGGTCGGAAAAAGTTTGCGCAAGATTGATGGCGAGCCGCGCATCGTCGAACTGGCCGTCGTGATAAATTACCCCGCCGCGCAAATCTTCCGACGCGACTGTCGGAATCCGGCGCAGGGTTTCCTCGCGCGACAAAGAACGCGAAGCTCCGAGGCTGAGCTTGCCGGACATCAGGTCGTAAATTTTCATCCCGATGCCGTAGAACAAGCCATCCCAACGGGAATAAATCGGGATGACGAACGGTTGATCATGCGCGAGATGCGGCGCGTTGCGGAGAATGATGCCGCGCTCGCGCAGCGCTTCAAACACGAGCGGCAGATGCCCCTGGCGAAGATAGCGCACGCCGCCATGCACGAGTTTGGTGCTGCGGCTGGAAGTGCCCTTTGCAAAATCGTGCTGTTCGAGCAGGAGCGTTTTGTGACCGCGCGACGCGGCGTCCACCGCCGCACCCAAACCCGTCGCACCGCCGCCAATCACGATGATGTCCCAGGCGCCCCGGCTTTCGAGCCGTTGAAGAGAAACGCTGCGGTCCATGCACGTGCTGTTGCGCCAGTGGGCGGGTCAATCCTTCAGCCAGTCCTGGGCGCAACCGACCGCTTTTCGCCAATGCTTTTTCAGCTCCGCGGCTTTGCCCTTGTCCATCGCAGGGCGGAACTCGCGTTCCATCTGCCATTGCTTCTGCAATTCGCCGGTATTTTTCCAGAAGCCGACGGCAAGTCCGGCGAGACAGGCCGCGCCGAGCGCAGTGGTTTCGGTGACCTTGGGACGAAGCAACGGAACGCCGAGAACGTCCGCTTGAAATTGCATGAGATGGTCATTGATGGTCGCGCCGCCATCCACGCGCAATTCCTTCACGCGAATGCCGGAATCGGCCTCCATCGCCTCAAGCACATCGGCGGTTTGGAACGCGATGCTTTCCAAGGCCGCTCGCGCAATGTGACCGGCCGTCGCGCCGCGCGTGAGACCCACAATTGTTCCGCGCGCGAACTGGTCCCAATGCGGCGCACCCAAACCGGCAAATGCGGGCACGAGGTAAACGCCGCCGTTGTCCGGCACACTGCGTGCAAGCGCTTCAACTTCCGCCGAAGATTTGATGATGCCAAGGCCGTCTCGCAACCATTGCACCACTGCGCCCGCAATGAAGATGCTGCCTTCGAGCGCGTAAGTGACCTTACCCTCCAATTTCCAGGCGATGGTCGTGAGCAAATTATTTTTGGATGCGATTGGTTCGGCGCCGGTGTTGAACATCATGAACGCGCCGGTGCCGTATGTGTTTTTCAACATTCCCGGTTGCAGGCACATTTGTCCGAACAATGCCGCTTGCTGGTCGCCGGCGATTCCGGCCAACGGCACGCGTGTGGCGAAGAGTTCGGGAGCCGTCTCGCCGTAAATTTCGCTCGACGCTTTCACTTGCGGCAGGAGCGCTTCGGGAATCGTGAACAACTTGAGAAGATCGGTGTCCCATTGGTTAGTGTGGATGTTGTAAAGCAGTGTGCGGCTGGCGTTGCTTGGGTCGGTGAGGTGGGCCGCGCCGTTCGTCATCTTCCAGGCGAGCCAGGAGTCAACGGTGCCGAAGGCGAGGTTGCCGGCTTCGGCTTCTTTGCGCGCACCGCTCACGTTGTCCAAGATCCATTTGAGCTTCGTGCCCGAAAAGTAGGCATCAAGAACAAGCCCGGTCTTGGACTGGATCATGCCCGCGAGGCCCTGTTTTTTCAGTTCGTCGCAGTATTGGGCGGTGCGTCGGTCCTGCCAAACAATCGCGTGGCAAATGGGATTACCCGTGTCGCGTTCCCAAACCACTGTCGTTTCGCGCTGGTTGGTGATGCCAATGGCCGCGATGTCCTTACCCGAAAGACCGGCTCGCGCGGCAGCTTCGGCCATCACGCCCGCCTGTGTGGACCAGATCTCGGCGGCGTCATGCTCGACCCAGCCTGGTTTGGGATAATGCTGTTTGAATTCACGTTGTGCGACCGACTTGATGCCGCCGGAGTGGTCAAAAATGATTGCCCGCGAACTTGTGGTGCCCTGGTCAACGGCCAGCACGTATTTTTGCATAGTGAAATAGAGAGGATGGGGTGGCCAACGGGATTCGAACCCGCAACAACAAGCTCCACAAGCTTGGACTCTACCATTGAGCTATAGCCACCAACCAGTGGAGATGAATCTTACTTTCGGCCTTGGCATGCGTCAAGCGCGGGATGGGGCCGCTGATCCAAGTCGAACCATTCATCATTGCCTTCATAAGTTATCTTTTCTTTACGCATATCTTTTTTGTCCTAAAATTGCGCTCATGGTAACGCTCGAAGCCTGTCCCTTGTTCAGTCAACTCACACCGGGCGAGTTGAAGGTGCTGCGGGCCGCGGCGTTGGAGAGGAAGTTCTCCGACAACCAGGAGATTTTCAAGGAAGGCGACACGGGCGATGGCGTTTACGTGGTTCAAAAAGGGACCGTGCAGATTTCGGGCCTGGTTGGCAAGGATGTGCGGCATGTTTTTTCCACGGTGAAACCGGGTGAGATCTTCGGAGAAATGGCCGTCATCGAGAACAAGCCGCGTTCGGCTAGCGCAGTTGCATCCGGCCAAACCGTCGTTTATTTCATTCCGCGCGAGACCATGTTGGAACTCGTGGGAACTTCGCCGCATCTTTCGCTGGGTTTGCTGCGCGAGATCAGCAACCGGCTTCGAGAATTCAACCGCCAATACATCCAGGAAGTCATCCAGACCGAGCGACTTGCAATCGTCGGCCGATTTGCCCGCTCCATTGTGCATGATTTGAAAAATCCGCTGAACATCATCAGCATCACTGCCGAACTCGCTGGAATGGAAAAGAGCACGCAGGAGCGTCGCCGCGAAGCGAAGACCAGCATCATCAAACAAGTCGACCGCATCACCGAATTGGTGAACGAGATCCTCGAGTTCACGCAAGGTTCGCAGACAGCGTTCGTTCCCGCGCCGATGGATTATGCCTGGTTCGTGCATCAAGTCATTGATGAGTTGCGGCCGGAGATCGAGATGAAATCGGCGAAAATTGAATTTGAGAACGAGCCGCCCTCCATCAAGTTGCAGCTCAATCCCAAACGGCTCCGGCGCGTCTATTACAATTTGCTGCACAACGCCACGGACGCCATGACCCGGGGTGGCCGCATCCTCTTGCGCTTTCAGCCGACAGACACGCAGGTCATCACGGAGATTGAAGATACCGGTCCGGGCATCCCGCCGGAAATCGCCGACCAGTTGTTCAAGGCGTTTGTCACTTTTGGCAAGGTGCACGGCACCGGTTTGGGCCTTTCCATCTGCAAAAAAGTTATTGAAGACCATCACGGTACGATTTCCGCCCGGAACAAGCCGGGGCATGGCGCGATTTTCTCTTTCACCCTGCCCATTCTGCAACCCGCGTAGCAAGCCG
>DASRBR010000711.1:0-9212 GCA_035653495.1 Verrucomicrobiia bacterium | reverse complement strand
CCGGTGAGCGCGCTGATTTCGCGGGCGATGCCGATGACGCTGTTCAAGTCCGGACGGTTCGGCGTGATTTCCAGATCGTAAACCACATCGCCGCCCTGGCGCCCCAAATATTCGGCGAACGGTTGGCCGATTTTGGCGTCCGGCGAAAGGATGAGCAGGCCGTCCACCTGGTCGGGCAGGCCGAGTTCCTGCGGCGAACACATCATGCCCTGGCTGGTGATGCCGAAAACTTTTCGTTCCTTGATGACGAACGGCTCCTTTTCGCCCGGCTTCAACGGCAGCGAGAAATTGGGCAGGATGAGCGGGACCTTGTCGCCGGGCTTGTGATTGGGCGCGCCGCAAATGATGGTGCGCTCCATCTTGCCATCGTTCACCTTGCAGACCGAGAGCTTGTCCGAGCCGGGCACCTTGTCGCGTGTGAGCACCTGCGCGACGACGATGCCCTCGAATTCGCCGCCGAGCTTCTGCACGCCCTCGACCTCGATGCCGAGCATCGTCAGCCGCTCGGAAAGCTTTTCCGGCGACCAGTCGAAATCCACGTATTGCTTGAGCCAGTTGAGAGTGACTTTCATTCAGTTTTGCCCTAATGGAACAAAAACCATAACGCAAAGGCCCATCCAACCCAAACAAATTTACCGGCACCCCCTCCCCCCGTCCAAAAACCGGGAAGAGAGGGAATAGCGAGAAAATTTGGTAATACGGGGCTTTTCATACAGGATCCGCAGGAGTGGTTTGTGCAACCGGAGAGCCAGCTTGCGCAGCCCCAGACTGTGGCGTTGAGTCCAGTCGAGCCAACATTCTCCTGAAGTTCTCCTTCGCATCGAGAACGGACCGGAGTTTCTCCCATTTCTCATCCAGTTCGTCCTCGTATTTCTCGCGAGCCAGTTCTGCCCAGGATTTTTTAATTTCGACAGCCTCGTTTTCTATCAGTATGCGCGCCAGCATGGCCATTTCCTTGACGTTTTTTGGGCTTTCAACCGCGAGTTGGATCATGCGCTTGTTCACGAGGGTTATCGCGGTGGCGTTGAGCTGCTTCAAATTCGGGGCCTTGCGATTAAGTTCCCGGGCCGTTCTGCTCACCTGCAACAATTCCGCTTCCATGCGTTCTTTCGCCAGTTGCTGGTAAAACCGAGCCAGGCTGCTCAACGCTGCTGTGATGCCGAATTCCTTTTGCAACCGATCAAGCGCTTCCCGGTAGGAGATGTTTTCCTCAAAGAGCCAGGCTTCCAGGACATCGCGCTGTTCCTCAGTCAATTCGTTCCATTTTGAATCTGCTCGCAATTTGCTCATTCATACCTCCTTGGCGTCTTTAGTTTGCTTTCACGTGTGCGTTTGCTGCTTGCACGGAGAACAAATTACAACATGAGGTAGGACAAAGACTGTCCAAGGCGAAAATTCCGGAAGGGCTAAAGTTTCTGGGCAATCGGCAGAATTTTGTCGAAGTGGCTGTCGCAATATTCGAGATTTACTTCATTGCCTCCCATTTTGCGTCCTCGCGCATGATTTTCAAATCCTCTTGTGTCATGAAATCCGGGCAGGAGCCCTGGAGTCTTTCTGAAAGCGCCTTCAGGCGCTGGAGTTTGTTATATTTCTGAACCGCAATCAGGATTGCCTCTCCCCTGGTTTTAGCCCCGGTATTTTTGATAGCTTGATTCAATTCCTTTGTTGGAATGTCAATCGTCACCTTCATGCACCCATGTTACACTAATTTCGACTTCCTCCAATTTGTTTCGCCAAACATTTTATGGGTCGCCTCAAATGATATTGAAAACACCGTGGCCGCTTTTATAGTAAGCCCGGTCTAAACGCCTGACTGATCATTATGTCATTTACCGCCGCAGAAATTGCCGCGCAACTCCAGGGCCAGGTCCGCGGGGACGGCTCGGTCGCCCTTTCCAGCTTCGCGTCCGCCGACCGCGCCAAGGCCGGCGACCTCACCTTCGCGGAGAACGAAACGTATTTTCATCGCGCCGAAGGCAGCGCGGCTTCGGCCATCCTCATTGACGGTGATTTCACGTCGGACAAGAAGACGTTGATCAAGGTGCCCAACGCCCGCATTGCGTTCGCGCGGGTGCTGGCGATTTTTTTTCCTGAACCGGCGTTTCCCGCGGGCATTCATTCGACGGCGATAGTCGCAAAATCGGCGCAAGTCGATGCGAGCGCCTGCGTGGGACCGTATTGCGTGGTTGGCGAAGAGGTGCGCATCGGCGCGCGCGCGGTTTTGCAGGGAGGAAATCACGTCGGCGCGCAATCGCAAATCGGGGAGGAAACAAATCTTTTTCCCAACGTGACGATTTATCCGCGCACGCAGATCGGCAGGCGAGTGCGCATCCATTCCGGGACGGTCATCGGTTCGGACGGGTTTGGTTATGTGTTCGACCAGGGCGAACATCGCAAGGTGCCGCAGGTCGGCAATGTCATCATCGGCGACGACGTGGAGATCGGCGCGAACGTGACGGTGGACCGCGGCGCTTTGGGCCCAACGACCATCGGCAAGGGAACGAAGATAGACAACCTCGTGCAGATCGCGCACAACGTCACCATCGGCGAGCACAGCCTGCTCATCGCGCAGGTGGGCATCGCCGGCAGCACGAAGCTGGGCAATTACGTGATTTTGGGCGGGCAGGTGGGCGTTGCGGGGCATATCAAGCTTGGAAATCAGGTCACCGTCGCGGCGAAATCTGGCGTGATGCACGACGCGAAGGACGGCGAAAAATTGTTCGGCGCGCCGGCGGTTAACGATCGCCAGGCGAAACGGCAGATCATCGCCCTCCAACAATTGCCCGACTTGATCCTGCGCGTGCGAGAGATTGAAAAGAAATTGGGCGTGAAGAAGTCCGAAGCAGGGCAGGCGGAGGAGTGACATTCGTTTGATTTGGCAGGAGCCGAGGTTAGGGCGTGTTGCTCAAAGCTGTAGCGCAGGCTTTCCAGCCTGCGAGTTCTCGAAGCTTTCCAGCTTCGAGGTTTAAATATCCCATTTTTCCAGCCAAACGGGGGACTGGAAAGTCCCCAGAACCCGCAGACAGGAATGTCTGCGCTACGATTTCGCGGCAAAACGTTTTTGAGCAACACGCCCGTTAGGAGACTCTGATTATCAATTCCGATGGGATTGAAATAATCAGCCGGGCGTGAACGCATGGAATTTCCGATGGGCGGGGTCGCCCAGCGGCACAGGCCACCCAGAAGAGGATAATGCATCCGGTTTCCCAAGCTTGACTCCCTTTTCAATGCAATGAAAAATGGCCGCACCCTGTGCTTATGAATCAGATGCGTGCTTTGCTTGCTTCATCCCAAAAACTGTTTTGTGTCTCATTTATGGTAGGGACATCGCGCTGTCCCGCATGCGGGATCCGCGGACGGCCCAGAGGTCCGTCCCTTCCAGATTTCGTGTTCAGCAGTTTTTATGCTTTCGTCTTACTGCCTGTTTTGCTGCTCTTGATGGCCGGTTGCAAAACTGCGCCGCGTCCGGGCACGTTCGTTCCGCGAACGGGCGATGAAATCGTCGTGTGCGGCCAATTTTTCCATACCGGCACGCCGGTTGTCCTCTGGATGGATCCGGGCGGATACGACGCCTATCGCGTCGAGCGCCGTTTTGTGCCTTTTGAAGATTCTAGCTGGCGCACGTCTGCCGCGCAGGACACGAATTTGACCACGCCGAACCGTTACGGCATCCGCACCAACGGCCTGACGCCCGAGCAATTGGAACGCGTTCGCGGCGGCGGCTGGGACCTCGCGCTGTTGCGATCGAAGGTGGACCAGTTTGTCATTCATTTCGACGACGCGGGCACGAGCCGGCAATGTTTCAAAATCCTCCAGGACAAACGCGATCTCAGCGTGCAATTCATGCTGGACCTGGACGGCACGATTTACCAGACGCTCGATTGCAAGGAGCGCGCCTGGCAGGCGACCAAGGCCAACTCGCGTTCCGTGGGCGTGGAAATCGCCAACATGGGCGCGTATCACAGCGCGACAAACCGTGTCTTTCAAGAATGGTACAAGCGCGAACCCAACGGCCGGGTGGACATCACCATCCCGCCGGAATTAGGCGATGGCGGCATCCGCACGAAGGGTTTTGTCGGCCATCCCGCGCGGACGAATTTGATTGAGGGCAATGTCCAGGGCGAAGACTGGGTGCAATACGATTACACGCCGCAGCAATACGCCGCGCTGGTGAAATTGACGGCGTCCTTGTGCAAAATTTTCCCGAAATTGCAATGCCGTTACCCGACCGACGCCGCGGGGCATCTCATCACGCACAAGCTGCCCGATGACGATTACAATGCCTACTCCGGCGTGCTGGGGCATTATCACGTGCAGACGGACAAGGAAGATCCGGGACCGGCGTTCAATTGGGATTACGTGATCGGCAACGCGCAACTGATACTGCATCACGGCTTTTCGCCTGCCGCAGACGCGGCTTCCATGGGCGAGATGCGCAACAGGTTTTGATAGGATGGCATGCGTTTTGTCCGCTGGAATGCATCCGAGTGGCGGTTTTTTAATTATTTTTCAAAAATAATGTTGAATTACTAACTCGGGTTGCCGTACAACTAATCAAACACATACGCACACTTGGAAAAATGTACCGCTAGAAGTGTCTTCTTATTCCAAACCCCAAAGTATTTTTACTTCCCCCAGATATGAAAATCATAACCAAAACTTCTGTTCTCCTGATCGCCCTTTTCCTGTCTGCTGCGCAGCATGGCTGGGCGGCCACGACGATTTGGGTCGGCGTGAATGGCGTGAGCACCACCACGAATTGGTCCACGGCTGCCAATTTCGTTGATGTGTCCTCCCACAACCCGGAAAGCCCCGCCAATAACGCCGCGAATTTTAATTACAACACCGCCGTCGCCAGCCCGGGACTGGTCACCGTCAATGTGGATGGCGTTTACGCCGGACAGAGTGGCACTTCCGGAATCTATACGGGCAATCCGCAGGCGTGGGGCATCTTTTTCGGCCAGACCAACGGATACCAGACCGTCATGATCCAGCCGGGGATTAACTTGTGCTTGACGGCCGCAAACTCCACGCCCGGTGGCGGCAACTTTGTGGTCGCCCCCCAAAATACGAACACTGGGGGCAGTGGCGCCGGCAACTCCGTGGCCATACCTTATACCAACTATACCACTTTCACCGGCATTGGAGGCACGTTCATCGCGAACTGCGCAACGGTTCGTGTCGAGGCCCAAAGTTCCGTGGTGGGCAATCATTATTCCATCTTTGATATGTCGGGATTGGGCACGTTCGTCTATACCAATACCTCCGGCGCAGCCCAAAATCTTTACGTGGCCGGCAATGGCTCAACGCGCAGTCACGCCCTGATGTATTTTGCGCATACAAATGTGATCACGCTGGGCACCGCCTTTCAGATCGGCAACTTGAGCGCGACAAGCAGTAATTCGCAACCCATCGGCGCCTACTTGGGCCAATCCAACTACATTTCGACCGGCACGGGCAACAGCAACATGCTCATCGGCGGCCTCGGTGTCGCGAACGCTTTTTTGAAGTTTAATCCGGCATTCATCGGCGGCGCCACGATGCCGACCGCTTACATAACCGCTCCCGGCGGAAACCAGAACGCCGTGATTTGCAGCGCGGTTGGAGGAGCGGCGCCCGGTTCTGCAACATGCGATCTCACCGGGGGTAATGTTACTTGGATCGGAAACTCTTTGAACATGGGCATCTCCGGCAGCGCCACTGGAGCGGGCACCGCTGCCAACGGCGTCCTGACATTCGACAATGGCACAATCGCTTTCAACACCATCCAGGTTGGCGACCAGACAGTCTCTGCCGGCTCTGCTGGCGTCGGCACAATCAACATCGGCACGAACGCCACCTTGATAGCCAATGGCAAGATTACTCTGGGTGCCGTCACCGGCACGGCCAACGCAAGCACGTCCGGCACAATAAATATCACAACCAACGGCACCCTTCAGGCCAGCAGCATCACCAATGGAGGCGCGGGCAGCAAGGTCAACATGACCAACGCCACTTGGGCGGTTGCCCTCAGCAGCACGAGTGTCACGAACATGGCTGTGGGGACGTTCAATGCGGGCGGCTCGACCAATATCATCAACATCACTTCCATAACGCCGTTTTTGGGCGCGGCGTTTCCGGTGCGGTTCCATCTTATCTCCTCGCCAAACATCACCGGCGCGTCCACGCTGGGCGTGGTCCTGCCCGCCAGCTACAATCCGAGTTTGCCATACGGCGGGTATATTGATTCCACCACCACGCCGGGAGTGGTTGATTTTGTGCTCACCAGCGGTCCGCCTTCGGCTCGCGTGCTGACCTGGAGCGGCCTCAACGGGGGCTCACCCGATGGAGATTGGGACGTGGGCTCCACGCCGGACTGGCTGACGAATGGCGTCGCCACCGTTTACAATCAATTCGATCTGGCGAACTTTAATGACATTGCTTCGCCCGGGCAATCGAACATCAATTTGACCACGACGCTCACCCCCTACAACGTCACAGTGAGCAACGCCGCATCTGTTTACACCTTCGGCGGCGCTGGAAATCTGAGCGGGGCCGCCGGCCTGACCAAACAGGGCGCCGGCGCGCTCATCATTGACAACAGCGGCGTGAATAATTACACGGGCGGCACGACCGTCAGCGGAGGCACTTTGCAGGTCGGCAACGGCGATTCCAGTGGAAATGTCCCTGGCAACATCACCGATAATGCGTCGCTTGTTTTCGATCGCACGGACACCGTCAACGTGACCAACCCCATCGTCGGCAGCGGCACGGTGACGTTGGCCGGCGGCGGCACCGTTGAGCTGTCCGGCTTGAACACCTTCACCAACACGCTGATGGTCACGAACAACAGCACCTTGCAACTGGGCGGCGCAAACGCCACAGGCAACGCCTCGGCAGCCGGAGGCAGTGTGGTCATCGCCAATGGCGCAACACTCGACATCAACGGCAACAGCGTTGCGAAGAAAATTTTGGTTTCAGGCGCGGGCTCGGGAAACGGCGCAATCACGGACAGCGGCGGCTCGGTTTATGATAATCCGGGCAGCGGCGTGGCATCGAACATCACTCTGTTGGGAGATGCCACCTTCAACTTCCCGGTTCGCTGGGATTTGGGTTCGCCGGGCAGCGGCTGTGTGCTCAGCACTGGCGGCCAGCCGTACAACCTGACCCTGAACGGCAATGGATATTATGAATGGCGCAATCTGGCGGTGGATTCGGCCTTGGCGAACATCACTGTTGAATCAGGAACGCTGGGTATTGTCGGCACGACATCGCTGGGCAATCCCAGCGGCACGCTCACACTTTCGTCCAGCGGCAGCGGCGGAATCACATTTTACAATTCGTCGCTCGGAAACGCGAATGTGAACAAACAGATCGACTTCCAATCTGGTCCTATCATCGCCAACGGCGGCGGCAACAATAGCATGAGCGGACCGATGACGCTTGAGTCGGGTTATTGCCAGTTCAACCCCGCTGGCGGCACGCTGACACTGAGCAACGTCATCAGCGGCCCGGGCACTTTGTATCAGAATGGCGGGACCGGCACATTGGTGCTTGCGGGCAACAGCCCCTCGTTCACCGGCGGAGTTTCTTTGTGGACCGGCAATCTGGTGCTAACCGGCAGCATTGGCTCAGGCATCACCGCCGTCGGCGGCTCAACCACCCTGTCCGGGACCGGCACGGCGAACGGCGTTGTTGATTTTTACGGGAGCCTCCTGCCCGGCGGTTCGGGTGTGCCGGGAACATTGACCGTTGGCGGCCTCACTGTGGAAAGCGGCAGCACGCTGACCATGGATTTGAGCGCAACCAACACAGTTGGGAGCGGCGTGAATGACTTGATCGTGATCAACGGTGATTTGAACGCGAACAACAACATCCTTTACATCAATCCCATCGGCTCGTCGTTCGCCAGCAGTTACACGCTGATGACCTACACCGGCAATGCCAACAGCTTCTTCAGCGGGGCTTCCACCATTGGCGCCACACGTTATGTCTTTAACCTGGTGAACAACACGAACGTCTCGCCAAGCCAGGTGAACCTGTCCGTCTCGGGCGGCCCGGACACGCTCCTTTGGGATAACGCCAACGGCAGCGCCTTCTGGGACACTCTGGCCAGCGGGAACTGGTCGAACCTGGTGACTCACGTTTCATCGGATTATTTCTATACGCAGGACAGCGTCATCTTTGACGATTCCATTCTGACCGCCCCGTCTCCGGCGACCAACATCTTCATTTCGGGGGTTGTGAGCCCGAACAAAGTCACCAATAACTCAACAGCGAGTTACACCTTCGGCGGCACGGGCAAAATCAGTGGCGGGGCAAGCATCATCAAGCTTGGCAGTGGAACGCTGACCATCAATACAACCAACGATTTCAATGGAGGTGTAACGGTTGCGGGCGGCAAGGTGATTCAAGGCGCCAGCAGCGCATTTGGCGCGACGACGGGCAGCCTGTACATCACCAATGGCGGCACGGTGGATTTGAACGGCTACAGCTTGAATGCCAGGCCAGTCATCGTCTCCGGCACGGGCGTGGGCGGCAATGGCGCAATCATCAATAACAGCACAAGCCCAGTCTATGATAATCCGGGCGGATTGACGTCCGTCACGTTGACTGGCAACGCAACGTTTGGCGCTGGCGCGAGCCGCTGGGACCTCGGCAGTTCGAGCGGCGGCACGTTGAGCACTGGCGGCCAGGCCTACAGTTTGACGCTGGCGGGTGTTGCCGGTTCGACTTACTGGGAATGGGACAACATGACCATTGACCCCGCGTTTGCGAATATCAATATCCTCGGTGGCCAATTGGGTGTGAAGGGTATGACTTCGCTGGGCAATCCTGCCGGAACAGTGACCATTAACGGCGGGGGCCAGTTCACCTTCTGGGGCGGCAGCGGCTATGCCAAAAATTTTGATGTGAAATCGAACGGCGTCCTGCAGGTGCGGCAGACCGGCCCGACGTTCAATTTTAACACCACGCTTGAAGGCGGTTCTACGCTGCAAAGCCTTGACCTTGCCAAGACCATCACCGGCTCGATCAACCTGACCGGCCTTGCGGAAATCTCCGTGCAAAGCGGCGCTTTGACCCTCTTGGGTGTCATCAGCGGCCCTGGCGGTTTTTACATGGACAACTCCGATGCGAATCCGCTGGTGCTTTCGAACGTGAACACTTATACGGGGGAGACCTTGCTGACGAACAGCGGCGGCGGCTGCACGCTGGCATTGATCAATACCGGC
>DASRBR010000710.1:0-4460 GCA_035653495.1 Verrucomicrobiia bacterium | reverse complement strand
GATGGCGCCCGATTCACGCAGATCCGACAGCCGCGGTTTGCGGTCCTTGTCCTTTTCCAGCTCGCGATTCAATTGGCTCAGGACGATGACGGGAACATTCAGTTCCTTGGCCAACGACTTGATACCGTTGGAGATGTCCGCAATCTCTTGCTGGCGGTTCTCTGCCCGGCGCGCAGTAGAATGGAGCAGTTGCAAGTAGTCAATCACAAATAGTTTGATGCCATACTGCTGCGACATCCGCCGCGCCTTGGCCCGAAGCTGCAAAATGGAAAGCCCGGAACTGTCATCGATGAACAGCGGCGCATTGGAAAGCCTCCCCGCCGCGCCCAGCAATTGCGGAAAATCGCGCTCCACCAAAAAACCTTCCCTCACGCTCCGTAGGTTCACCCGCGCCTGCGAGCACAACATGCGCATCACCAGCGATTCAGAAGTCATTTCCAGGCTGAACACGCCCACCGGTATTTTCTCCTCGATGGCAACGTGTTCGGCAATGTTCATCGCCAGCGACGTCTTGCCCATGCTGGGACGCGCCGCGACGACAATCATTTCGCCGCCGTGCAACCCGCTGGTCATTTTGTCCAAATCAACAAACCCGGTCCCCACTCCCGTCAGCATTCCCTGCCGGGCATGATAATCCTCAATCGTGCTGATGGCCTTCTTGACCAGCTCCTTGATCTTGTCGGTTTTGCCTTCGACGCGCGTTTCGCTGATGCGCAAAATGTCGCGCTCAACTTCATCCAGCAACGTGTCCACCGCCCCTTCGTGGTCGTAAACCCTCCCCACAACTTCGGTGCAGGTATGGATCATTTTGCGAAGGACATACTTCTCAAGGACGATTTCGACGTAATAATTTAAATTCGCCGCGGACGGAACGGTGTCCGGCAATGAAGCGAGGTAAACCAATCCGCCAACTTCCTCCAACCGCTGCTTGTTCTTCAAACGTTCCTGCAGGGTGATAATATCTATCGGAACGCGCGCATCATACATCTCGATGAGCGTCTCATAAATTGTTTGATGACGCAGATCGTAAAAAACTTCCGCGCCCGCCTTGAACTTCTCCACGCAATCTCCGAGGCAATCGTTGGGCGAGAGCAACACGCAGCCGAGCACACCCTGCTCCGCTTCCGGCGAATGCGGCGGGAGACGATCCGTCTTCGGGGCCGCATCTGAAAAGCCGGCTTTCTTGCGCCGGGTTTTCTTTAAATCCGTTGGTTCACCGGAAATTTCGGGCGTGGAGTCACTCATGCCAGAAGCAAAGCAATTACGAGTATGGTTAAAAAGAAAATTTTACTCCCAACTTTTTCACCGCCGGTTGCGAATAACGAGAAATGAATTAGCACAATTCATTTCTCCACGCAAACCTTCGTGAAAATTCGTGGAATTCGTGTGTCTCTTGTCCTCCAATTCGTGAAATTCGCAGTTCTGTTCGGCACGGTAAAAGCGTGGAGGCGGTTTGAAAGGTTTGAGTTGGAGGATGTATGGAAGCAGCGCAATCGAGGTATCCGTGCGACGGAAAGAGTCGGTGCTTGAATGTACGCAGCTTCGCATGACGGATTGAGAAGTCAAAACCCGCCGTCAAATGAAATCACTTTTTTTGAAGATTAAAGTGCGCACAGCAATTCCGCTTCGGTCGCGAAGACCTCAAAAAAAGGGACAGGGCCTCCATTTGTCGTTTGGTGGGGCGCTTGCCCGTTGCGAGCACGATGTCCCTACCCAGCAACTTGGGTGCAGGGTCACTGCATGCTGGCGCGGACAAGGCTGTCCGCGCTCCGGCCCCGAGCGAAAACTGACGTTTTCAGCTACGGGAGAATCCTAAAACAAGTTGCCTTTGCGATTGAACTTCATCGGCTCGGGGGATTGTTCAACGCTGAGGTTGGAGTTTTGTTTCACTTCGTCCAGCAGCGCTTCGGAAACCCAAAGTTCATCGAGCAAGCCGGTGTTCTTGATGCGGCAAACGCGCGGTTGCGGGCTCGCCAACGCGGAATAAAGCGCCACGCCGATGGCTTCGCGGTCGGACGGCAGCACCAGCGGCATCGTGCCTTCGCGCGGGTTCATCGAGTCGGGCTCGGTCGCGGTGAGCAGGTTCACATAGGTCGTGCCCCAATCGTATTCGGCCATGAACCGTTCGGTCGTAAAATCGGCCAGGCCAATCCCCAGGCCGTTGCCCAGCGACGGCGCGGTGAGCGAAAGCGCAACGATGCGCCGGAAATCGGGCTGTTGCGCGCCGCCTTCGAGCCGCCATTTGCCGATGACGTTCAAGTCCATGCCGGTCCCGGAAATGTTTTTTCCCAATTCATCCACGACCAGCAAGTCGAGCTGCTTGAACGGTATCTTCGCTGAATATTTTTTCGAGGCGATCAGCAACCGTTTGTCAGCGTCGAGAAAGGCGTCGTAAGTCGCCGGGACAACTTCGATGATGGCGGGTTTGCGAAACGCATTTTCCACCACGGCGACGCCGAACAAAATTTTCGACTGCGCCATGGTGAGCCGCGGCACGGCCTTGACCGAGTCCCAAAGCCCGTGGGAATGCGCCTCCTGCGCGCCGATCTGCTTGCCCAAACCCACTGTGATCATCTTGAGCAAACCCGACGCGACGCCTTCCGTATTTTCCGGATGCGTCTTGGTGCGGCCCAGCACGATGATGCCGTCCGCCTTGGCTGCGATGGAATCAAGATGCGCAATGGCGCCGTTGTCCGACGTGCCGACGGCGATGGTTTCCATGGTCGCGCGAATGGGCATTCCCAGCTTGTCCGTGACGCCGAGGCGTTTCAAAATTTCGGTTTGGCCTTGGGGCGTCGCGCCGCCGTGGCTGCCCATCGCCGGAATGATGAACGGTTTTCCACCGGCTTCCTTGATGGCATCGGCGATGCCCGATAGCAATTCCAGAAAACCGCCGATGCCGCGGCTGCCGGCGGTGATGGCAATGCGCGCGCCGCGCTTGACCTTCTCCCGCAAACCGGCGTCGAGCAATTTCTGGCGCGTTTCGTTGCGAACATCGACGATGTGCTCGGGCGAAAGCCGCTGCTTGACGCGCGCCATTGCGGGAACGGGATGCGTTGGGAACGGCATCGTCTTGCGCTTCATCCCGAAAATTCCGCCGCTCGCAACCAAAAAACAACTGGGGTTTTACCAGTGAGCCGGCAATCCAATGGTTACAGCTTCTGGCGACGTCCGAGGGCTCGTTCCAAGTGCCGGTAGCCGCTTATGACTGCATAAACCCGGATGGCATCCTTTTCTTCACGATAAAAAACCAGACGGTTTTGAAAATCACGAACTCTCCAGGAACGCATTCCTGCCAATTTCGGATTTTTCCATGGGCGCGCCCATCCGATGGCTGGATTCGTTTTGATTTCCTCAAACGTTTTGTCCACAGCAGCCAAAAATCGTTCCGCTGCCCGCAGATTGTCGCCGCCGATCCAGGCGTAAATCTCGGTAAGATCGGAGATGACGTGCCGGTGTTGTGGAGAGGCGTCAAGCCGCCTTTTTCAGGCTGTTTCTTTTGATCCGCGCGCGACCAGCTTTGCGGATTTCTGCGAGATCACGCGAAGTCCAGGGTGGGGAGGGGCCGTCCAGCCGCTTTGACAATTCAGCCTCCAAAGCTTCATCATGACCGTATTCCCGGTCCTCCAGCAAACGAAGCCCGGCGCGGATAATCTCGCTTTGGTTCTGAAACCGGCCTCCCTCAATCAGTGCCTCAATTACTTTTTCAAAATGCTCACCAACGTTGACTGTCATAGAATGCATCCTATCCCGATATTATCTATTGGCAACTATTATTATCCAAAAAAATTGCGCAAATGTGGCATTTGCCGGTCCGGTTCAACTTTAATTTTACAACCGCGACGTCAAAAGCTGCCGCTGGAAAACAAGCTCCTTGGGCATGTGCGAGTAAAGCTTCATGTAAAGCTCCTCCTGCAACAGCAGTTCGCGATGCCATTCCTCAGGAACTATCCGTTGCGCGCGTTCCAATCGCTCGCGTGGATAACCGCCCATCTCCTCGAGGTCAAATTCCTTGGTGCGCGGCATCCAGCCCAGCGCGGTTTCGTCCGCGTGCGCGCGCCCTTCGCAACGGTCCACAATCCATTTGAGCACGCGCATGTTGTCGCCGAAGCCAGGCCAGAGAAATTCGCCCTTTTCGTCCTTGCGAAACCAGTTCACGTGAAAAACGCGCGGCGGATGCTTGATCAATTTCCGCATCGCAACCCAATGCTGGAAATAATCGCCCATGTGATAGCCGCAAAACGGGAGCATCGCCATCGGGTCGCGCCGCACCTGGCCGATGATGCCGCTGGCCGCCGCGGTCATTTCCGAGCCCAGCATCGCGCCGATATAAACGCCATGAATCCAGTCAAACGCCTGGTAAACCAGCGGCATCGTGTCGCCGCGGCGTCCGCCAAAAATGATGGCGCTGATGGGAACACCCTTGGGGTCGTTCGCCTCGGGCGCAAGCATCGGGTTAT
>DASRBR010000709.1:0-3378 GCA_035653495.1 Verrucomicrobiia bacterium | reverse complement strand
CTGGCCGGGCTCCTTTTGCCGGCCTTGGCCTCGGCAAAGGCCAAGGCGCGGCAGACGCAGTGCATCAATAACCTGAAACAACTCGGTTTGGGGATGATGATGTATCTCAACGACAGCAACGATGCTTTTCCCAACATGGCTTCTGCCGCCCAAGGCTGGCAGCCAGACGATTGGATTTTTTGGCGACAAAACGATTCAGCCAATCCCAAGGACCTCCTGCAAAACAGCATGATCGTCAGCGAATTGACCACCGGCAGCACCACCAACCTGTTTCGTTGTCCTGCCGACATCAACAATAAATGGCGAATCTCACAAGGGAGCGCTGCCTATTGGTACAGCTACAGCCTGAACGGTCTCGGAGTGATCAGTAGCGTTGACCATGGCATGGGCAGTTCCCTTGGGGAGGCTTCTTTCAAGGCAGGTTCGATATTGAATCCCGGCGATAAAATCCTGCTCGCCGAAGAACCGGCCACTCCGTGGGGCCAAGGCGGTTCCGACGCGCCACCGGCCGGCGTTCCGGTTCAAGCGAACGGCACCACCTACACTTTGCCGGTGACCTCCCTTGATGACGGCCGGTGGGAAGCTTTCCATAGCGGAAATCCCAACAACACCTTGACCGTTCGCCATCGCGGCAAGGCCGACCTCAATTTCGGCGATGGCCATGTCGAAACACAGCTCTTCACCTACGCGCTGGATCCCGCCCACGTTGACGCGCTGAAGTGATGCGCAAGCGTAAGGGTAGGGACTTCGCCATCCCTGGCACGTAAGCTTGTCTCCGCGACGGAGATCGTCACTCCCTCTCCCCCAGGGAGAGGGCAGGGTGAGGGGGAAGGAAATGTTCGAGAACCCAATGCCTAAATGAAACGCCCGGGCATTTTAACGCCGTGTTTTTCCTGATTGCTCCAAACCCCTTTGACAAGGTCGCGATTTAGTTATATATACCTACCGTTCGGTATATAAACATGAAGGACCAATGTGGATGCCGCGAGCAGGTGTTGAAGGCCGCGCTGGAGCATTTTGCCCGGCGCGGTTATTCCGGCGCGTCCATCCAGGAAATCGTCTCCGCCGCCCGCCTCACCAAGCCGACGCTTTATTATTATTTTAAAAGCAAGGAGGGCCTCTTCAATGCCTTGCTTGACTCTGCCTACGAGGAGTTTTTTAAACACCTGCGCTCCGGGGCGGCCCGGACGCGCGGCGTCGAGAAGCAGCTCATCGAGGTGCTCACTGCTGTGTTCAAGTTTGCGAATGAACGTAAGGACCTCACCCGCCTGGCCTTCGCAAGCGCCTTTGCCACGCCGGGCGACATCCCGGTCTGCGACAAAATCAAGGTCAAACGGCGCCGTAATTTTGAATTTGTGCATCAATTGGTCAAAGACGGCATCGCTGCCGGCGAACTGAATGCCGCGTTGAGCAGCCGCGAACTTGCTTACGGAATTTACGGCGCGCTCAGTTTTCACGTCATGGCCAATTTGCTGATGCCTGGAACCAAATTAAATCGCGCAACCGCCAGCCGCATCGTCGCGCTTTTCATGGACGGCGCGCGCCGCAAGTCGAATCACAAGCACTCATGAGCGTTTCAACCTTGATCAAAGAATCGGAAAAACCAGCGATGGAAAACCATGCCCCTCCGCAAAATGACAATTCGACCCGCGCGGGCTCGAAAGTCAAATTCCTCGTCGGCGCAGTCATTGCCGGTATCGCGCTTTTTTTCGTGGTGTCCAAGCTGGTTGAAAACTGGTCGCAGGAATCCACTGACGACGCGTTCATTGACGGACACGTGGTCACCATTGCGTCGCGAGTGACGGGCGAAGTCACGGCAACGCACGTCACCGAAAATCAACTCGTCAAGGCAGGCGACCCGCTGCTTGAATTGGATTCGCGCGACCTCGAAGCCGCTCTCGCGCAAAAGCAGGCGTCGCTTCAAAGCGCGCAGGCCAACAGCGGCGCCATTGCCGCTTCGTTCGATCTCTTGCGCGCAAAAATCGACACCGCCGCGGCGACCCAAAAGCAAAGCGATGCCCAGGCCGATGCTTCGAAAGCCACTTACGAAAATGCCCAAACGAAATGGAACCGCGCGGAGCGTTTGTGGACCAACGGCACAAGCCAGGTGATATCCGAGCAGGATTACGATTCGGCCCGCGCGGCGATGACCAGCGCCAGGGCCGCCTGGCGCGCGGATGTCGAGAAAGCCGAAAGCGATGCGTCGCGTGTCATCGAATCCAAGGCGCAATTGACCGCTGCGGAAAAACTTTACGAGGAAGCCGCGGCGCGGACGAAAGTTGCCGAGGCGGATTTGCACGCGGCGGAATTGCAACTTTCCTACACCAAACTCGTCGCGCCCGTGGATGGCCGCGTCACGCGCAAGATGGTCGAGAAGGGCGCATACATCCAGGCCGGGCAGGCGTTGCTCGCGATTGTGCGCCCGGAGATTTGGGTCACTGCGAATTTCAAAGAAACGCAAACCCGCAACATCCATCCCGGCCAGCCGGTGGACATCCGGATTGATGGCATGACCCGGCGCGTGCTTCACGGCCATGTGGACAGCCTGCAATCCGGCAGCGGCTCGCGTTTCAGCCTGTTGCCGCCGGAAAATGCGGTTGGCAATTACGTCAAGGTCGTCCAACGCGTGCCGGTCAAAATTGTTTTCGAAGACAAGCTGCAGGCCATGGAAGGCCTGGGCCCGGGCATGTCCGTAACGCCTTACGTGCAAATCGGCCCGCGGATTCTTTCTGATCCTGCCATCGCGCTGATTGTGATTGTCTTCACGCCAATCGCCGCCATCGCGTTCTGGATTTTTCTGCGGCAGCGCTCGCAAAATCGGACGCAGGGATAAGCAATGGCTCACGCCGAATCCAATCCTGCAGCAGAATGGCATCCCCCGCGGCACAACCCGTGGTTGATTGCCGTCGCCGTGATGACCGCCACGTTTATGGAAGTGCTCGACACCTCCGTTGCAAACGTCGCCTTGCCGCACATCGCCGGAAATCTTTCTGTGACGACGACGGAAGCCACGTGGGTCCTCACGAGCTATCTGGTTTCCAATGCAATCGTGCTGCCCATCACCGGCTGGCTGTCGCTCCGTTTTGGGCGAAAACGGCTGCTCATCACGTGCATCATGCTGTTCACGCTGGCCTCAGTCTTTTGCGGATTGGCCGGCAGCCTTTCATTTCTCATCGTTGCGCGGATCTTCCAGGGCGCGGGCGGCGGTGCGATGATGCCGATTTCGCAGGCAATCCTGCTGGAAAGTTTTCCGCCGGCAAAACGCGGCCAGGCCATGGCGGCATTTGCGATGGGCGTCATCGTTGCGCCGATTTTGGGCCCAACGCTCGGCGGCTGGATCACAGATAATTATTCGTGGCGCTGGATTTTTTACATCAA
>DASRBR010000708.1:0-2754 GCA_035653495.1 Verrucomicrobiia bacterium | reverse complement strand
CATCAACGCCTTATTATGATGACGGCGAAAGCAACATCGAATTCGCCGCCCGCTTGGACGCCGCCATCATTCCCCCCTTCTACAACAATTCAGCCGGCCAAATCTCATCCAGTCCCGGAAACGCCGCCGCCTTCGTCACCGATCAAGGCTTGTTCTTCCCCGGCGCAAACCTCCGCATCAAACCCGGCTTCGGCGCGCAAATTTACAATTTCACCACCGGCTTGAACTACACCATCCTCGTCACCGGCGCGGCGGGACAAGAGCAGATCGGCATAGACGCAGGCAACCCAAATTAAAAACCATTATGGCCGATGCCGACGATAAAATCTTGGAAATATTAATCAAGCTCCGCGCTGACGTGAAGGACGCGGAGAAGGCCATTGACACGCTCCATAAAACAAAAGACCAGGCGCGCGGACTGCGCGACCTCGGTCAAGCCGGCAAGGAAACCGGACAGGCCCTGGACAATCTATCGGACGCTCAAAAGGATACGGCCAAACAAGCCGAACATTCAACCGAAAGCCATCGTGCCCTGCACATGCTATTTCGGTTGATCGGCAGGGAGTCAGCGCCGGAACTCGGCGAGTCATTGCACGCGATGGAGTTTGGCAGCATCGGCGGAATGATAATCCTCGGCGAAGTCGTCTCCTTCTTCGTCAAGCAACTCGAGGAAGCCGCTGAAAAAGTCGAAAAACTCCGGCAGGAACAAGCGGCGCTCAATACCTCCGTATGGGAAGCGCAGACCAAAGCAGCGACCGACGCCGCCGAAGCCGCCCAGGATTATGCCGACAAATTGGAGGACATCGCCAAGTCCAATGACAAAGTGAAGCAGAGCGAGTCTTTGGAACTCGCCGTGCTCAATGCCAAGCTCGAAGCGCAAAAGAAAATCCTCGAAGCACAGGAAAAAGCCGAGCTCGCCGCCGCGCAGGGCGACAAGATCGCACAGGAACAAATCCGCCAGCGTTACAGCGATGCATCAACCGCGATGGATATTTCCGGCGAGACGCAACGCATCGTCACCGAAGGCCAGCAAAAGTTCAAACTCGAGCGCGACCGCGATACGCTCAAAGCACAGTCTGACGCCGATGAAGCCGCCAAAGAATCCGCGCTGAAAAATCCTGACGCCGCCGCGAGCCAGGCCGCGCTGGACGCCGCCACCGCCAAACAAAAGGAACTCGACGATGAGGCTTCCAAATATGACCTCCCGAATCTCCGCGAGCGATTAAAGACCGCTTCCACCGTCAGTGGTGAAGCAGGTGGAGAAAGCGAACACGCCGCGCTTGAAGACCAGATCGAGGCAGGCGAAGCAGCCGCCAAGGCCGCCGCCGACAACAAAGCCAAAGTTGCCGCGCTCACCAACGCCGTTGAGGAACACAAGGAAGCCGTCAAGCGCGCCACCGCAGCCGCAGAAAAAAGCCTCAAGGCTTTTCAGGACAATGAGCAGGCCATCAAAGACCTCACCGACAAGATAAAACAGGAAAGCGCCATACTCGAAATCCACAAGGAAACGGCGCGCACCATCAAACAGATCCAAACGCCCCCATTGGGCCAGGCCCTTTCCGATGAGCGCGGCCCCGCCGTCAGCGTTCTGCAAGGCCATTCCGAAAAGCTGGATGCGGCGCATCAGAACCTGATGAAAGAAATCGGGGCGTTGATCACCGGGCACACCGTCAGCTTGCACGAAGCCGCCGCAGCAATCGTCCGCTCCACCGCCAACGCCGATAATTTCATGAAGGCGGTTGACGCAATGAACAGCACCGCAAATGCCATGCAAAACTTTTCCCAAGCCTCCGCGCAGAAATTCGCGCAGATCACCCGCGAAATGGAAGCCCTCACCCAGCAAGTCAACAACGGATTGAAACAATTCCAAAACCGCATCAACGACTCCTTCAACCAATGAACACCACCGCACCCAAACCACCGGAGACGTTGCCCGCGCAAAGCGGTTCAGAGCCATCCACTCTTTTCTTGCGCGTCGCATTCCACCTCACGTTTTCATCCCGCATCCCATGTTCTCCGCCATTGACCAAATCACTTTGACCTTGCTTGCGGAAGCGTTGCGCGCGGAGTTGACGGCGCAAGGTTTCATCGTATCAGACGTTCACGGCCTTGGCTCGCTTGCCCTTGGCTTGGTCACCGCTACGCTTGCGAATGTTCCCGCCGCGCTTCCTTACGTCAATACGTTGATCGAGCGGGCGAACCTCGTCAACTGGACTTCTATTTACTGGCTCGATCTGCATGAAGGAATGTTTCGCACCGCCCATCTCGCGGACGGCGCGCCCCAATACATCACCATCGCGCAATTGAAAGCAGAAGCGGCCGTGTTGCGTGAACGCGCCGAAAGCTCGCTGCGCCTTGCACTGGCGTTTGCCCAATGGCTCAAAAATAATCCTCCGCCGCAAAATCAATCGTGAATCAAACCACCCAACATTTCACCGCTGCGCAGATCGCCCGCGCGCTTGGACGCAAGCGCCAGGCCATCGCCCGCGCTCTTGCGGACGTGCGCGCGGATGGAAATGTTATCGTGTCCGGCCAAACCGCATCCGCCTGGTCTTTCTGCGCGTTGCCCGTCGCGATGCAAAGGCAGCTTGAACAAACTGCCGAACGGCGCGGCTATCGCAACCCCGAAGCCTTGCTTGCCGACGATGCGCCGCAATTGGGTGCACGCTCTGCCTGCCCAATTATCGCGCTCGAAACTCAGTCGCAATTCAAAGAACTGCTAGACGCGATCTGCGCTTTCAAAAATCCGGGCAA
>DASRBR010000707.1:0-8255 GCA_035653495.1 Verrucomicrobiia bacterium | reverse complement strand
GGTCGCAGGCGTTTCACCTTGTTTCACCTGGTTGCACTTACACCACGCTAGAAGACGATAAACCACGCTATTTTTAAAAAAATTTTTTCGGCAAGCGGTTGAACGCCCCAAAGCAATGAAACACGCCATGTCCATGAGCTCCCGTGGGAGCGCGTACAGCCTTGTCCGCGTCGCATGCAGGTACGGCCTTGGCCTGCGCAGATATCGCCTGCGCGGACGCGCGGCAGCGCGTCCCTACCAAGAATCGGGTGCAGGCCTCGCCTGCTCATTTCACGTTTTACAAAATCAGGTCGCTCGCATAAACGAAATGGCATGTCTGGCTCACTGGGATTCTTTAACTCAAACTGAAAACGGATGAACTTCCTTTCCCTCATCGAATCCAAACGCGATGGCAAGTCGCTCACTGCGGGCCAGATCAAGGAAATGGTTGCGGCTTACGCTGCCGGGCAAATTCCGGATTACCAGATGGCGGCGTTTTTGATGGCGGTTTATTTTCGCGGGCTCAACACGCAGGAGACCAGCGCGCTCACGCGGGCGATGCGCGATTCCGGCGAGGTGCTGCGGTTTCCCGATGACCCGCGTCCGCTTGTGGACAAGCATTCCACCGGAGGCGTGGGCGACAAGGTCTCGCTGCCGCTCGCGCCGTTGCTCGCGTGCCTGGATTTTCGCGTGCCGATGATTTCCGGACGGGGCCTTGGCATCACTGGCGGCACGCTGGATAAATTGGAATCCATTCCAGGTTTCAATACGGCGCTGGATTTGGACCGCATCGTGAGCAACGTGCAGCAGGTCGGTTGCGTGATTTGCGGCCAGACCGCGCGGATGGTCCCGGCTGATAAAGGTATGTATGCGTTGCGCGACGTTACCGGAACCATTCCTTCGATTCCGCTCATCACCGCGTCGATTCTTTCGAAGAAGCTGGCAGAAAATTTGCAGGCGCTGGCGTTGGACGTGAAGTTCGGCGCGGCGGCCTTCATGCCGACGCTCGAAAAGGCCGGGGAACTTGCGCGGGCGATGGTTGCGCTGGGCAATGAATGTGGCGTGAAGACGCGCGCGCTGATCACGAACATGGACGCGCCGCTTGGCCGCGCCGCGGGCAACTGGCTCGAAGTGAAGGAGAGCGTTCAATGCCTCGAAGGCGCGGGCCCGGCAGATTTGCGCGAATTGGTCATCGCCTTTGCAGCGCATCTGCTGGTGCAGACTGGGAGGGCGAAAAAGTTTCACGACGGCCATTCACTGGCGCGGCAATGTCTGGATTCCGGCAAGCCGCGTGAAAAATGGAACGAGATGCTTGCCGCCCAGGGCGCGGACCTCGATGCGTTCCACAAAAAACTTTCGCACGACCACACCGCGCCGGTGGTGAAGGAATTGATCGCGGAACGCGACGGTTATCTCACGGCTTGCGATGCGCGCATCGTCGGCGAAGTGGTGCGCGACCTTGGCGGCGGACGTTTGACCAAGGAGACCATCATCCAGCCGGAAGTTGGCGTGGACATGATCGCTGCGATTGGCGACGTGGTGAGTTTCGGCTCCATTCTTTGCCGCGTCCATGCCACGAATGAAGCACTTGCCGAAGCCGCGCTCGCCCGATTGCAAAAAGCGTTCACCATTTCTGAACTGCCAGTGGAAAGGGGGCCGTTAATTCGGGAGGTCATTCACGAATGATGAAAAGCACCCAAATACCCAACCACCCAAGCACCCAAAGAAATCTCAAATGCCAAACGGATTTTTGACAGAATTTACAGAATGACCAGAATCACAAAATCGAGTTCAAATATCACTTTTCAAGATCAATCGTTTTGCGCATCCCGTTGCTTCGGTCTCGATGAGTTAAGATTTCGTGCTTCGGATTTCCTTGGGTACTTGGGTAGTTGGGTGTTTGGATCCTTTTCCATGGATATTTTCCACTCGTCTGCTTCAAATTAACTTCATAGGATATTGCCGCCATGACTTCCAACCTCCGCATCCATGATCTTCCTGAAAGCGAGCGCCCGCGCGAACGGCTTGCGGCCCATGGCGCGGATGCGCTCAAGAATTCCGAGCTGATCGCCATCCTGCTGCGCACCGGCCTGAAGGGCATGTCGGCCATCCAGGTTGCCGAACAATTGCTGCAACGATTTGGCCGGCTGGAAAATTTGGCGCGGGCAAGCCTGGAAGATTTGCAGAAGGTGAAGGGCGTCGGGCGCGACAAGGCGATCGCATTAAAAGGCGCGTTCACGCTGGCGCGACGCATGGCGATGGAATTGCGCGAAGACGGCCCAACGCTCGACAATCCCGAAACCATTGCCGATCTTTTGCGGGAGGAAAACCGCGCTTACGAAGTCGAACAGTTTCAGGCCGTGCTCCTGAACACGCGGCGCAAATTGATTCGTGTGGACAAGATTTCGCAAGGCACGCTCGACACAATTTTGGTCCATCCGCGTGAAGTTTTCAAAAGCGCCATCAGCGCGAACGCCTCGGCCATCGTGCTCGTGCATAATCATCCCAGCGGCGATCCCACGCCGTCCGAAGCCGACGTGAAAGTGACGCGCGACTTGATCCGCGCCGGCCAGGTGCTCAAAATCGATGTGCTCGACCACATTATCATCGGCCGCAAAACCAAGGAACGCGAGCAAGACTACGCTTCGTTGCGGGAGTTGGGATATTTTTACCAGTAGTGAAGCGATGCGACTCACCAACAAAGAATCATCGGTTTGTGCCGTCGATCCTTTTTTCGTGGCGCAAATACCAAAACGCAATCGCCAGCAACACAACCATCAGGCCGGCGAGGTACCAGCGTTGGCGACGATTGGCGGCCGAGTTGTCGGCGGGCACGATGGGATGCAACTCGGGCGCGGCGTCGGCGAGAATCGGGGCGGGAATTTCTTTTGGAAGCGAAAAGGCGATGGACATTGTCGCATTGGTTTCCGCGACCGGATTTTTTTCCGCACGCACGGCTGCAATAATTCGTGCCACATCTTCGCGCATCGGGGCAAGGTTGACCGGATGACCGTTCCATTCGATGCCGTATTGATGATAGCCGAGGTTCATGTATTCATAAACTCGAAGCGCGTGGCCCTGGCTCAAGTCCGGTTGCGGGATGCCGGTGTATTTGGCGATTGCGTAACGCCAGCTTTCGATTTGGTTTTCGTTGGGCGCATCGGCGGGTTTGGGTGTTTGATCATAGAGCTTCCGCAACAACGCCGCGCCGCCGCGCATGTTTTGGAACGCATCGGTCTTCAACATTTCCGGATCCTGCCCGATCAACTGCGCGGCTTGCCGAAGCGTGTGACCGAAGTAATCGTTGTCCCAAAGCGACATGATGCCATAGGGATGCGGCATTCCGTTTTCGGGCGAAACAGTCTCGCCGGGCGGCCATTGGAGTTGCGTCCAGCGCGTTTCGGCGAACGAAACGGCCATGAGAACATCGGATGGCACGTTGAACTCTTGCGCGGCCTTGGCGAAAAGCGCGGGATAATTGGCCTGCTGCATTTTTTGTGTATAGTCGGCAATGGCCTGCTCGCGGCGGGCGTCTTCCTCGGCGGAAGGATTGGCAAAGCAAATCGTGCCCGCAAGAAACGTCACCACGAAGGCGAAGAGAAGGATGCGCACAGCCAGAGTGTGCTTTTCAATTTTCGAGAGGCATAGGAGTAATGAACCGAACAATACGATTTTCATGCTCGGGTGCTGCGGACGCGAGTTTTGCGCGTGCGATAAGGCGGTGCAGTTTCCTTGACGTGGAAACCGATTTCTTTTTTGAGTGCGTCATCAGGTTGAGGAGCGATCAATTGGCGAATCGCTTCGATGATTTCGGCGATTTGCCTGTCGTGGCCGTCAACGCGTGTCTCAAGTTCGTCAAATTTGCGGGCCAGTTCGCGATTGGCTTCAATGGCTTCGCGCAATTTGATGAACGCGCGCATGATGGCGATATTGACCCGAACAGCCCGCTCGCTGCGAAGCACACTGGAGAGCATGGCAACACCCTGCTCAGTGAAAACGTAAGGCAGATGCCGCCGCCCGCCATAACCTGAACTTGAGGTCACAAATTGTGACCTCAAACGCGCAAGTTCTTGCGAATCAAGCTGAAACATGAAATCATGAGGAAACCTTCCGCGATTACGTTTGACTGCCTGAATCAACACCTTGGTTGGGACTCCATACAATTCGGCAAGATCGGAATCGAGCATGACCTTCTGGCCGCGCAGCACAAAAATGGCATTGGTGATGCGCTTCAGCGGAACCAAATCGTGTTGGTCTTTCATATCGTAACAGGTCTTCGGTGCGTTTTATGTCGCAGCCTTGTGAGTGCAAGCGAGGTCGGAATCGGGATCAATGTTCCATTTCTTGGCAAGCACCTCGTGATCATGAATAATGCTCCATCGGTCGGGCAATGCTTCGCCAATGTGCGCGCGATTGGCGCCTTTCAGTTCCATGCAGCCGGTATTGTCGCCAACCTTCGCGATGTACTCCAATTCATCTTCGTTCAATTGAATGTCCGGCAGCGACGCAAGGTCCTCGATCTTCTCTTCGATCGGTTTTGCGTGCTCGCCGACTTCCTGGATCATGGTTGGGATGACGGTTTTCACGCCGGGTTGCGCCAGGTTCCAGATGCAGGCGAATTGCAGCATCGTGAGATGATGTTTGTCGGCAATCTCTCGCATTTTGTCGATCTTCGCCGCGCCAGCCTCGACCCAGCCTTGCGGACGGAACGTGCGATGGTCCTGCACGCCGAATTTATGCCCGGGTTTGACGTCGTCATGGAACAAGCCGCCGTAGTCCACCACGCGCGTGATGAGTTTCACGTCGTGTTTCACTGCTGCTGGGAAAACGAGTTTGCCGGGCCAGGGTTCGAGCGGGTTCAAAATGATCATCGCCCAATCGAGAAGCGGCCCGAACCGCTCGAAGCAAAGAAGCACATCAAGCGTGAAACCGTTCGCCGGGCCGGGCGCGACGCCAAGGCGCTCCGTCAGTTTTGCGTCGCGAACTTTTTCCATCGCGCTCCAAACTTTCTCGCTGGAATAACCGGTGAAATCGGGATTGTGCAGCAGCAGCAGATCAAATTTATCAGCGCGGCAGCGAGCCAGCGATTTTTCGGTCGCCATGCGCAGGTAGGAGGCGTATTCGCCGGGCGTTTTGGTTGCGGTAAAGCGCGGATAACCTTTCGCGCCGGAGCGTTCGCCCTTGTAAAAATCATGACCAACCGCGCCGACGAGACAATAGGAATCACGCGGCATTCCGGCCAGGGCGCGCCCGAGCATTTCGTCCGCCGCACCCGCGCCATAAACGTCCGCCGTCATGAATGTGCGAATGCCTTTTTGCCACGCGAGTTGGATGGTTTTGAGGAAGCGTTCCTCATCCAGCGGTTCGCCAAAATGCATGAAGCGTCCGCCGCTCCATGTTCCGTAGGCCGTTCGTGTCAGGTCCATAAATCAAATCTCAAACTGCAAAATTGCCCAAATCGGTCAATTGCAGATAAACGCAGGTTAACGCAGATTCGACGACATGAAAATAGCCATTGCGCGGCGCTGTTGCAGTCCCAATCCGGTCAGATAAACACTCGAATTGCATTGCGCCGTGCCCGCGTTCCCTTAATTTATCCCATCATGAGGTTCGAGCCGAGCGACTTGTTTGATTTGAAGCAGACCGAGCACGCGGCTTTGTTCGCCGATTGCGAACATGCCTGGGACGCGTTGAAAAAGCTCAAGGCCTACATCGCCATGCATGTCCGAAATGCGCCGCACAGCCACGAAAAAGCCCGCGTGTTCATCGGCGATGAGGTCATTATCGGCGAGGGCACGATCATCGAAGATGGCGCGATGATCAAAGGCCCGGCAATCATCGGTCGCAATTGCGAAATCCGCCACAACGCCTACATCCGCGAACACGTCATCATTGGCGACCATTGCGTCATCGGCAATTCCTGTGAGTTCAAGCACTCCTTCCTGTTCAACCACGCCACCGTTCCGCATTTCAGTTACGTTGGCGATTCCATCCTTGGCTACAAAGCGCATCTCGGCGCGGGTGTGAAGATTTCGAACGTCAAATTGATGCCCGGCAATGTGAAAGTGCTTGTGGATAATGCGCCCTTTGACACCGGTCTGCGCAAGTTCGGCGCCATCCTCGCCGATCACACTGACATCGGTTGCAACTCGGTGTTAAACCCCGGCAGCGTCATTGGCCGTGGTTCGGTCATCTACCCTTGCACCAATTGGCGCGGGATTTTGCCGGCCAATTCCATCGTCAAAAACAAGGCAAGCTTGGAAGTGACCGAGCGCTGGGCGTCCGACCATCCGGGTGTGAAAACCAGCAAATGAAATTTCTTTGAATTTGCGCCAAACGAAGCTTTCTTTTCAAAGGCGTTTCTGGTACCTCCTTGGCGCCTGCTGAATTCGTATCTTTGATGATATATGCCCGCCAAACTCAAAACCGGACAAAGTTTTTTTAAGAATTTTTTACCGGACATGTCCGATTCGCCTCCCGACCGGGCATTAAATAGTAGGGCAATGTTGTTGATGGACGACATGCAGTTAGTGCAGGCCTATGTGACGGAGGGCTCAGAAGAAGCCTTTAAAACCATACTGGATCGTCACGTAAACCTCGTCTATTCAACGGCTTTGCGACAAGTGGGCAATCCCGATTTGGCCAGTGAAGTTACCCAGACAACCTTCATCATTCTGGCCCAAAAAGCCCGCAGCCTCGGCCCGGGGACGATTATTTCGGGATGGCTGTATCGCACGGCGCAATTCGCCGCAACCAGAGCGTTGCGGACGGAAGCCCGCCGGCGGGAAAGGGAACACGAGGCAGCACTCATGCAAACCGAACCTACGGAATCCATCTGGGAGCAACTTTCACCCATACTCGACCAGGCCATGGCGCACCTCGGCGTCGCAGACCGTAATGCGCTTGTGCTCAGGTATTTCGAGAATAAGAGCGCCCGCGATGTCGGTCAGGCACTGGGCATCAATGAAGCCGCCGCCCAAAAACGTCTCGTTCGCGCCATCGAAAAACTTCGCGTTTTCTGCACCCAAAAAGGTGTTGTCCTAAGCGGGGTGGCATTGGCCGGTTTGCTTTCGGCCAATGCCGTCAAGGCTGCGCCTGTTGGTATCACCGCCGCGACCACAGCCGCACTGAAAGCCGGAGCGATGGGCGGTTCGCCAACAGCCTTGACCAGCGGAACCCTCAAACTCATCGCGTGGACGAAACTGAAGCTCGCCATGCTTGCCACTGTGGGCGTTGCAGCCGTTGTAGTCGGAACGCTCGCTGTGGTGCATCTGAATTCCGGGCCGCGATATCAAAGGCGCGCCCTTCCGTCCTGGTTGGGACAACTCGACAACCGCGACCTCCAGTTTTCCATGACGTTGCCGTGGACACCGCGGCAAGTGCAATGGCAACCGACCGAGTCCGAAACGCAAGCCGCCAATGCCATTCGCGCGATGGGTGCTGCTGCCGTGCCTTCCCTAATAGCCACTCTCGAACAAACCAACCTGTCCGCCTTTGACCGAATTATGGGAAGGTCGCGTTTCATTATCGAGCAGAGGCATCGCGAAGCCGGACTCGCGCTGGATGCCCTCGGACCGGTTTGCAAGCCATGGATACCGCAATTGACCCGCCTTTTGAATGAAGGCGCCTGCCCCAAGGAAGCTGCCATGGCATTGGCATCCATCGGGCCCGAAGGTTGGGAAGTGTTGACGCGGGCAGTCGCGGGCACGAACGATGCCGCCGCATGCGCCATTTGGGCTTTGGGCAGTTACCACGCTTCCGTGCCCGGAACCGAAGAAGCCCTCATGAACAGCTATCAACGCGATGAACCGGCCAACATGGACATCGTGGCGCTTTGGGCATTGGCCGAAATCAACCCCGATCATTCCAAGGTCATTCCGCTTTTGATTGAAGGCCTTCATGCGCAACGAACCGACCTGCGTTGGGGTTCTGCCATTATCCTTGGGCGGATGGGCGGAGAAGCCCGGAGCGCGTTGCCCGATTTGTGGAAGCTGTTACAGGATAAAAACCCGATGATCCGCCACGATGCCGCGCAGGCCATCGAGCAGATCGACCCGCAAGCTGCCGCGCAAGCCAATCTCCCGGATGCTCTCTCCAAACCGCATGTCCCCAAGACAGCGCTTTTCTGACGCCGGTTGGCTCCGAGCCGATTCGGGTTTATCCGACACAACGCGACATTATCCGACACACACTAGAACCCATCTCATAAAGTTCAGCCAAGCGCCGCGCGAGGGCACGCGGCCTACAAAGAAAGCCAAAATCGCGCCTTTTGTAGG
>DASRBR010000706.1:0-4223 GCA_035653495.1 Verrucomicrobiia bacterium | reverse complement strand
TCAGAATTTCACATTTCCCAGCGATCAAATGATGCAAGGCATGGACGGAATTCCGCCCGACATGAATTACCAATGGTGGTAAAAGGTTTTTGGAAAAGGCTTTCTTTGAGGAGGCTGAAAAACAGCTCTTTTGCCGATTCTTGTCTCTCTGTTCTTTCTGTTTGCTCCTGTTCAATAAGGATCAGAGCAGCAGAATTTATCAAATTAACTGGACAAGCGAAATGCGCCGTGAGACAGTGGCGGTCGCGTGAGTCGAGGAGCGCGAATGACGGCACCGCCCGGTGCTTGCGTCGTCTGGCAATCCTGTTGCTGGAATGGAAAATTTTTACCCAAGACTGCCGAACCGTGCGGCGGAAATTCTGAGACCCTTCCCGTGTCCAAAATGCGTGATTTTCACGCAAAACAGGCGGGGCGTTTCAGCTTGTTTCACTTACAGGAAAAAATTTGGATACTCCAGATGGCCCCGGCGCTCCGTCCCTCCCGGTGGGTGCCAGCATAGAGCATCAAGCATCCCGCATTGGCCCTGGGGAGTGTCACCTTGTTTCAGCTCGTTTCACCTTGTTTCACTTACGGCAAAAATTTTGTTCGCGGGGGGGCGTTTCACTTTGTTTCACCTGGTTGCACTTAGACCGGGATAATCCGGGATAATCCGGGATAATTTAAAAAAAATTTGAATCGCAGACGACAAAGCCAAAAGCCATGAAACAACGAACGCTCAACATAGGGAGCGCGGACAGACCTGTCCGCTCATTCAGAACATCGAATGTTCCCGATTTCCAGCTATTTGGCGTTCGATTTTGGTCGTTGGTTGCTGAATGTTTCGGGCTGCCAAAGTCTGTGTCGGATAAAATCGGGTTGTGTCGGATAATTCCAGACACGTGTATTCCGGGTTGCTGCGGGAAATCGCATCAGCGCCGCAGATGCTGCAATGAGCCACAGATGACACGGATTTCACGGAAAAGACATATTTGCTTTTTATCCGCGACATCTGTGCAATCGGTGCAATCTGTGGCCCCGAAAATGAGAGTTGAAGCTTCGGAAGGCCGTGTCGTCTTGTGTCGGGTGATGTCTGGACCTGATGATGTCGTAGGGCTGAAAACTGACGTTGATCGCTCGCGCGATAATTCCAAAATCCGCAATCCCCAATCCGAAATCCGCAATCACGCACCCTCTTGCGCATTTGCTCCTTTCGCTTAATATGGCAGGGAACAATTTAACCAAGTTATCATCATATCCAACACTATGAAAAAGACATTAATCCTTCTGGCAGTTTGTGCGTGGGCGGGTCTGAGTCAGGCGGCATTGCAGCCCGGCGATCATCTTACGCCTTACATCATCCATAACGTTTCCACCGGCAAGGAATATTGCCAGGTCTGCGCTTACGGCGCGAAATCGGCCAAGGTGGTTGCGTTCGGCAAGCTGCACGATGCGGCGTTCTGGGCCGACTTGCAGAAGTTGCAGACCATCGCCGATGCGAACCCCAAGCTGGGCGTGTTCGCGCAGGTGATTGACGCCAAGGACAGTGACAGCGAAACGGTCAAAGCCGAAGCCGCCAAGCACGGCATTACCTTCCCCGTCGTCGTGGCCGTGGAAAAGGATTGGAACCAGAAATATCACGTGAACGGCCAAAGCCGCATCATCTATTACGCCCAGCAGAAGAACAACATCACCTGGACGTCCATCGGCCTGGATGGCAAAGCAGCGAGCCAACTGGAAAGCCAGGTCAAGAAAGATCTCGCGAGTTGATCTGAATATTGTGTAGGAGCCGACGTGAGGAGGCTCAAATTTGGAATGTCAAGGCATGAGCAAAATGATATTATCATTTATGGCAATTCTGGTTTTCTGCCTCGTTCGCGGAAATGCTCTTGCCAGCCTTGTTTCATTGGTTCTCCTCATTTGTGCGGTTGTCGCCAAATACTTTTGCCTTCGTCACAACAGGAATTCTTCAAACCAACCAGCACAGCACCCAAATTAGGCTGTAGAAATTCAGAGCCTCCTTACGTCGGCTCCTACCATTATGAATCCTGCCATAAAGCATGCCTCCTTGCTCCTCGCTTTGCTCCTGTCCTTAGCATTGACTTGCATGGCTGACGATTCCAAACCGGCCAAAACGAATATGAACTCGACCTTGCCTTCGATTCCTGCGGGCGACGAATCCATCATCCTTGGCGCCGGCTGTTTCTGGTGCACCGAAGCGGTGTTCCAGCAGATTCCCGGTGTGGTGTCGGTGACGTCCGGCTATTCCGGCGGGTCGGTGAAGAATCCGACCTACGAACAAGTCTGCACCGGCACAACCGGCCACGCGGAAGTTTCGCGCATCGTGTTCGACCCGAAAAAGACGAGCCTGGAAAAAATCCTCGCGGTTTTCTGGGAAGCGCATGACCCGACGTCGTTGAACAAGCAGGGCGCCGATACCGGCACGCAGTATCGCTCGGCGATTTTTTACAACACCGACGAGCAAAAGAAGATCGCCGAAAAATCGAAGGCGGAAGCAGGCAAGGAATTTTCAAAACCAATCGTGACGGAGATCGCCAAGGCCGGCGATTTTTATCCGGCGGAGAATTATCACCAGGACTATTACAACTTGAACAAGAACCGGAATCCGTATTGCCGGGCGGTCATCGCGCCGAAGCTGAAAAAGCTGGGGCTGAAGCAATGAACGCACCGACATGAAACTTGCATCCGATATGATCGTTTACCTGCTGATATTGGGAGCGGCTGGAGTTGGCGTGGCGATGTGCGCGTTTGCGGCGGATTCGACGGCAAAACCAGGCGCAGCAAAAACGCCCACGGTTGAAGTTCGTCTTTTGGATGACAAAGGCAAGCTTGGGCCCAAGACCACCGTTCCGAAAGTGATCAAGAGCGACGAGGAATGGAAGAAGCAATTGACGCCGGAGCAATACAAAATTGCGCGGGCGAAGGGAACGGAGCGGGCGTTTTGCGGACTGCTATTGGATGAGAAAAAGCCGGGTGTTTATTATTGCGTCTGCTGCGAATTGCCGTTGTTCAGTTCGACTTCCAAGTTTCATTCCGGAACGGGATGGCCGAGTTTCTTCGCGCCCATCGCGCCGGAAAATGTTGCCGAGCACGTTGACAACAGTTACGGGATGAGGCGCACGGAAATTCTTTGCGCGCGTTGCGACGCGCATCTTGGTCATGTCTTCGACGACGGCCCTCGGCCGACCGGATTGCGGTTCTGCCTCAACTCGGCGTCGCTGGTGTTCAAAGAACAGAAGGACGCGCCGTGAGAAAAATGTTGCGTGTTGCGCGCTGCGTGAATGCGGGAAAATTTTATTTGCGAGCGGAGCAGGCAAGCGTCCTCGAGAATGAATGAACTGTAATTTTCGACTTGCTTTCGCGGCGTGACACGCCTTTTGCCCCTGTAAATATTGTAATTTTCTGCTTGCGCGGTCTTCTTGAAAAGCTTTAATACGCCCAAGTCAAACGACTTTGAAAATCAAAAACTAACAACAACCAAAAAATAAATTATGGCAAAAGCACTGTCCAAATCTCAAGTCGCAGCCGCCGTCGCTGAGAAGAACAACCTCAGCAAAAAGCAGGCCTCTGAAATTCTCGAATCCATTGCCGAACTCGCTTACAAAAATGCCAAGAACACTTTCACCCTTCCCGGATTGGGCAAACTCGTGCTCGTGAACCGCAAGGCCCGCGTCGGCCGCAATCCCGCGACTGGCGAAAGCATCAACATCCCTGCCAAGCGGGTGGTGAAGTTCCGCGTCGCCAAGGCTGCCAAGGACGCGATCCTCGGCGCGAAGTAAGAGGCCCGTCGTTTTCAAAAAGGCACTCTGAAAATTCAGAGTGCCTTTTTCATTCTCATCCACCAAACGCCCGATGAACTGTCTTTGCCCATGAAAATCGGGGTGATTGGCTGCGGCGCAGTCGGCAGTTATTACGGCGCCAAGCTCGGCCACTCCGGCCAGGAAGTCCATTTCCTGTTGCGTTCCGATTATGAAACGGTGCGCCGCAAAGGCGTGCTGATTCGCAGCGCGGAAGGCGACTTTCGCTTTCATCCCAAGTGCGCCAGAACGCCTGAAGAGATTGGCGTTTGCGACCTTGTTTTGATTGCGATCAAGTCAACGGCAAACGAGGCGCTGGCAAAATTGCTGTCGCCGATGGTTGGCAAATCAACAGCGGTGCTCACTTTGCAAAACGGGTTGGGCAATGAGGAAGTTTTGGCAAAGTTGGTTGGGACTGAGAAAGTGCTG
>DASRBR010000705.1:0-4238 GCA_035653495.1 Verrucomicrobiia bacterium | reverse complement strand
GAAAGGTGTGTTCTCATCCGAACTGCGCGTCTCAAATGGCCCAGGAAACACGACTGAAAAACCTTCCGACGAATAGCTTTGCCCGGCCGGTTTGCACGCGCCCAAGAACAACATCAATCCCAAAACAAACAGAAAAGCCTTTTTCATTGTGCGAAGCTATCACGGAACGTTGATGGCTGGCGAGCCCATCCATGAAACACGCGGCGCTCCCTAATTAAAATTATGGACTAAGGTACAGCGCAATACCTTCCTTGAACGAAACCGGCCTAATGCCAAATTTCGCATTTGCAGGGCCGGGATTTCCCACATTGTCCTCGCAGAGCATCAGGAGTTGATCGCGATTAAGCGGAGGGGCTTTGCGGAGCAGCCTTGGGAAAATAAATTCGAGGACTGCAACTTGAATGCGCGCCAGCGCGAGCGGCAGATGAATTTTCAACCTTTTTCTTCGAGTCACCCGCAAAATCGTATCCAGCACTTCTTCAAAACTCAAAATCTCGCCGCCGCACAGATCGTATGTTTGTCTGACGGAATTTGGTTGCGTCAATGCGCCTGCGAAACAGGTCGCGACATCGGTTACATGGACTGGTTGCATTTTGGAACGTCCACTGCCGATGATCGGGAGCACCGGGGAATAACGGCTCATTGCCGCGAACAGATTGACGAACGCGTCATGCGGACCATAGATGATGGACGGACGAAAGATGGTGTAATCAAGCCCGCTGCCCCGAACGATTTCTTCAGCAGCCCATTTGGAACGATGATACCGCGCGACCGCATTGGGCCTGGTGCCGAGCGCGCTCATGTGCACAAAGCGTGTCACGCCTGATTGTTGCGCCGCGCTCACAATGTTCCGCGTGCCTTGCGTGTGGACGTTCTCGAACGTGTTTTTTCCGACTTCGCTGATGATGCCCACGAGATGAATCACGGCATCGCAATTCGCCAAACCTGCCGTCAATGATTTGTCATCGAGCACGTCACCGGAATGAAGTTCTGCGCCGAAACGAGAAATGCATTCGCGCGTTTTGGCTGAATCCGGATGCCGCGCGAGTATGCGAGTGGAATGGCCGGATTCGTGCAGGCGTTTGAGAATTTCCTGCCCGACAAACCCGGTCGCGCCGGTGATGAACACCTTCATAGCTCGAGAACTTACGTTCTCAGTTGCGAAGCCTCAGTTCAATTTCGCAAGTTCCGTCCGCACCAGATTGACCAACGGCTTCATCGTGGCCTGGCTGAATTCAAACCGACAACCAGCCGCGCCGAAGAGTTCCGGCAGCGGACGCGAACCGCCCAATGCGAGCGCGCGTTTGTAATCGTTCAGCGCCTTTGCTTTGTCGCGTTTGGAATTCGCCCAGACCTGGAGAGCGCCGAGTTGGGCGATGCCGTATTCGACGTAATAAAACGGGTGTATGAAAATGTGAAGCTGCCGGTGCCACAAGTGCCCCCGCGCATTGTCGTATCCGCTCCAATCCACGTCGCCGCCGAAACGGTCCATCAATTCCTCCCACGCAGCCCGGCGCTCGGCGCGTGTGTGCCCCGGGTGCGAATAAATCCAGTGTTGAAACGCGTCCACTGTGGCAATCCAGGGAAAAATCTTCACAATGCCTTCGAGATGATCGTGCCGTGCGCGTTTGGCTTCGGGCGCCGCATAAAATTTTTCGATGAATTCGTTGCCGAGCAGTTCCATGCTCATGGAGGCGACTTCGCAAAATTCGATTGGCGCATCGCGATACGGGTAGAGATCTTCGCCGCGGCTTGCAAGCGCGTGAAACGCATGGCCGGCCTCGTGCAGAATCGTCTCCACGTCGCGCTGGACGCCGACTGCATTCATAAAAATAAATGGCAGCCGCGCTTCGGTCAGCGTGGACTGATAACCACCCGGGGCCTTGCCCTTGCGATTGGCCAAATCGAGCAGGCGCAAATCCTGCATCTGTTGAAATTCCGCGCCCAGGGTCTTGTCCAATTGATTGAAGATTTGCTGCGTGTTCGAAACCATGCCTTCGACCTGCTCGAAGGGCCGCAACGGCGGACGATTCAATGGATCCACGCCGAGGTCCCAGGGATGAAGCGCTGAGAGGCCCAATTGCTTTCGCCGTTGCGCCTGCAATTCGCGCACGATGGGCATGACTTCCTTCTCGATGGCATCGTGGAATTGCAGGCAATCCTCCGGCGTGTAATCGAAGCGGCGTCGATTGCGAAATGCGTAATCAATGTAATTTTTGAAACCGGCGTTCTTCGCGATCTGTTCGCGCAATTTCACCTGCTGGTCGAAAATCGCCTCGATTTTGTCCACTTCCTGCAAGCGCCGGTTCGCCACGAGTTCCCAGGTCTCCTGACGCAGGGCACGGTCCGGCTCCTCGAGATAACGCGCCATTTGCGCCAGCGTTTTTTCCTCGCCCCGGAATTGCACCGTCAGCGAGCCGCTCAATTTTTGATATTGCTGGCTCAACTTGGCTTCCTCGGTTTCCAGCGGGACATTTTCCGGACGGAACAATTCGACCTGCAACGCGGTGTTGCGGTCGAAAACTTCGTAACGGATGCTTTTGGAAAGACGATTGCGCAACGGATGCTCGATGTAAATCTGCGCGAGCTTGAATTCGCGCGGTTTGAGCTTTGGCTGGATGTGCTCGACCGCATGCAAATAAGCCTTCTCGGCGTCCGCGTTGTCCGTGTGACAGGTCATGGCGATGTAACGCTCGGACTGGTCCTGATCGAGCGCTGCGTTCAACTCGCTCCAGTCCAGCAGCCATTGTTCGAGTTCGGGAACGGTTTTGCATTGCGCGGCGCGCGCTTCGAGTTTGTCATACAAAGGCGCGATCTGGTTCCAATCACCCCAATCCACGTTGGTCGGCACGAAATTGCGCGGCTTGTAGGCAGGCAAATTTTCAAAAGGCAACAAATTCATAGGGAACAAGATAGACCAAGATGGCGGATTAGAAACCTCAAAGTGGATGTGACTTAGCCTCCTTCTGGTTCCTCGCGTCTGCCGCCTGCCATGCAATGGCACTCATCGGAAAGTTGTTCTTGCCCTGTTCTTCACCTGTTCCCATGTGCACCCTGACCCGCGGTTTTTCAGGTATTTTTCTTTGCGACGGCGCAATTCTTTGATTTTCGCCTCTGAAAGATGCGCGTTAGAACCGTCCTCAGCAAAGTCCTTTTTCATGTTTCCTAAAATATGCGGCGCGGTGATCCAATTCGACCCGGAACTCGCGCTGTCAATCCAACCCGTATTTCTCGATCCACGATTGCGGCAAAGTGCCGAAGCTGAGCAGCCAGTCGTTGAATTGCTCCAGGGTCCAGCCGCGGCCCATGATGAGCCGTTGACGCAATCGCTCGTTTTCAAGCCGGCCAAGCCAATAGCTCATCGGGACACTCGGCTGGCTGGTGTACCAGTTCACGTCGGCCTCGGCGCGCGCGCGGGTGAACCCAAGATGTTTCTGCATGTGTCTGACGGCTTGCTCGTACGAGTAACGGCGCGTTTGCAAGCGCAAATCAACGAGGATGCGATGACACCGCCAGAGCGCGTCGAACAATTGCTGCACGCGCAGCCAGGGCGAACGGTCAATCTTCAAATCCACCATCATCTGCTCGCACCAGAGCGTCCAGCCCTCGTAGAAGACCGCGTGGGCAAAGAGCCGGCGCCATTTGCGCGGATGCTGGTTCGCCGTGACGAATTGCAGATGGTGACCGGGGTACGCTTCGTGGGCACAAGTAAGCGTCAATCCGAAGTGCTGCTGTCGTTCCGCGCATTTTTCCGCGTCGGTTTTTTTAGTCACGCTCAAATCGTTCACCCAAAAAATCCCGCGCTGCCGTTTCTCGAATGCACCCGGCTGAGAATACGCCGCGGTGGGAAACAAATGCCGCATGAATTCCGGCACGGGGCGTATCTCGAGCGTTTCGTTCTTGGGGAATGTCACAGCCCGCGCGGCACGGAAGGATTCGGCGACGCGTTTGGTCTCGCTTTGATACAGCGCAAGCAAATCGCTGCCGGGATCCCATTCTGAACGCCGCTCGTTGATGATTTCTTCGACGGATTTGCCCTTGCCAAATTTCCAGCATTCGGCGCGCAAATGCCCGCCGATACGCTGGACTTCCGAAAGTGCCAACGCCTCGATCTCGCCGAGAGAATAATCCAACCCAAGTTGGTCGCGCACGCGCCGTTGCATGGCTTGCGCGCCGATGGCAAACGACCCTTCACGCGCAACTGACAGCGAGCCAATTTTTTTCTGATAGTTGGCGAA
>DASRBR010000704.1:0-6619 GCA_035653495.1 Verrucomicrobiia bacterium | reverse complement strand
CACGTCGGCTCCTACCAATATTGGGTTTTGGCTTCGCGGGATTTGACTCCATCGACGATGCATCGCATCGCTGGCCTGCCTTAGGCTGAAGACGAATTAGTCAGAGCCTCCTCACGCCGGCTCCTACGAATATCGAATTCCGCGTTTTGAGAAATTGATTCCAACGGATGGGTATTATCTGTGCTGAGCCGAAATCGAATCAAACAGGCTCTCCAAACTGTTCAATGGCTCTTCTTTTTTAGGATTCAGGACGTCGCGCAGATATTGGACAGCGTCGGGGATGTTCTTTATGGCACGTGGGAGGGTTGCGCCGCAGGCGTTGGCGTGTCCGCCGCCCTGCAATTTTTCCGCGACTTTCAACGCCTCGCCGTTGCGGCTGCGCAGGCTGGCAATCATGACGCCGTTGGTGCGTCGAAACAAGGTGAGCAACACCGGATAGGGCGTGGCTTTTTCCTCGAGCAATTGATGCACAATGAGGTTGTTGTTGCCGATGACGGTGTCCACGAAACCGACGATGGGCGAGATTTGGGTGACGTTGTCGCGACTCCAGGCAAAGCCCATCGGGTTCTCGATGCGGCGCTTGACCTCCATCACCTCCAGCAGAGGATGGTCGAGCAATTTTTCCAATTGACCCTCGATGAGCGTGTGCAAATTCCAAAATTGATAAACCTTCACCAGGTTTGCGTAATCGGTGGCCACAACAAAATCCGGGTCGTCTTCCAAAAACAGATCGGCAACATTGTTGAGATGGACGAGCCGGTCCAGTTCGGGCGAGCCGAGGCCGTGTTGCTGGCACAGTTCATAGCAAAGCAGCCCGGCGGATTTGTTCAAATCGTGGATGAAATGGGCGGTCTTGGCGGGCGCTTCGGTCGCGTGATGGTCGATGACCATCCAACCAGGTTTGTCGAGGCGCGCCTCGAAATTGAGGTCGGTCACCCAGGCGGCTTTTTCGCGCGGCTCGCGTTGTTTCCAGTTGTTGTAATGAAACGCCTCGAGGCGGACGTCCGCGTCGTAGATTTTTTTCGCCAAACGCTGCAGCAAAACGCCTGCGATGAGCCCGTCGAGATCGCTCTCGTGGGTGAGGATGACTTCGGGTTTCGGCAGATTCGGCAAAATGTCCATCGCAGTGACCCTAATCCAACTGTCGCGCACTGGCCAGAGGGATTTAAGAAAATACCCAAGAAACCAATTACCCAAAATCACAAATGCGCAAACCAATGTTTTGAATAGTCCGCTTTTGCTTCGCGTCGTATAAAGCCAACATGCGTCCGCGCCAATTTATCAGTTGTTTCAGCCTGTTCTTTTTCCTCTTGTTCAATGCAAATGGCGCACAGTTCCAAAATCCGCTCAATCCTGGCCCTGACCCTTACATGGTTTATTATCGCAGCAATTATTACCTGACCACGACGCAAGGCGACGCCATCCGAATCTGGAAAGCGACAACGCTCGCGCAATTGAAGACTGCCCCGCCAACGCTCGTCTGGCGCGATTCGAATCCGGCGCGTTCGACGGGCATGTGGGCGGCCGAATTTCATCTGCTCAGCAATCATTGGTACATGTATTACACCGCGACTTCGAGCGACCATGCGGATGACAATCACCGCATGCACGTGCTGGAGAGTAAAGGATTGGATCCGCTCGGGCCGTATCATTACAAAGCCCGTTTGGTCAATCCGACGAACGATCATTACGCGATTGACGGGACGGTCTTCACCAATGCCTACGATGGCGCGCTTTATTTCGTATGGGCGGCAAGGCCGCACCACGTTTTATACATCGCGCGAATGGCGAATCCCTACACGCTCGATGGCAACGGCACACTTATCCCGGCGGATGGTTTCGGTTGCGAAACGGTCCGTGAAGGTCCAGCCATTTTGCAACGCAATGGACGCATCTTCCTCGTCTATTCCATGTGCGACACCGGCACGCCCGATTACAAACTCGGCATGCTGATTGCGGATGAAAAATCCAACCTGCTGAATGCGCACTCATGGAAACAATTTCCAAGACCGGTTTTCGAACGATGCGACGCGAACGGCGTTTTTGGACCCGGCCATAATGGATTTTTTCAATCGCCGGACGGAAAAGAAGACTGGATCATTTACCACGCGAAAACCACGGCGGAATACACCTACAAAGGCAGAACGACTCGCGCGCAAAAATTCACCTGGAACACGGACGGCACCCCCAATTTTGGTATTCCACTGCCGTTGGACGCTCTCATTGATGAGCCATCCAATGGAAATCCTCGCAGGTGAAAACCATTCCGCAAAACGAGTTGTCGCGATTGGACGCGGATGGTTAAATGGGCCGGTGTGATGCTATGAAAAATTCTTCTTCCTTCTTTGCGCCGCGCAAGTTTTTGTTTTTTTCAATTCTCCTGATGCTCCTGGCGATGATTGAGGCGCCATTCACCGCCTCCGCCCAACGTTCGCGTTCGCGCTCGCGTTCCGAGGACGCACCTGTCCTGGACCGGGCGACGTTGCATAAGATGGATGATGAAATCGAGCAGGCGATTGATGATGGCGAAATCCCCGGTGCGGTCTTGTGGGTCGAGCATGGTAAAAGCAAATATGTCAAAGCTTACGGCGACCGCGCTCTTGTTCCCAAGGAAGAGGACATGACCAAGGACACGATTTTCGACCTCGCGTCCTTGACCAAGGTCATCGCCGGAACGCCGGCCATCATGATTTTGATCGAACGCGGCCAGGTGAAGCTGGACGAACCGGTGCGCACGTATATTCCCGAGTTCACCGGGGACGGCAGGGAAGATGTCACGGTGCGCGAATTGTTGACGCACACTTCGGGAATTTTGCCGGACATCGAGACAAAGACCGACTGGCACGGACGCGATGTGGCCGTGCAAAAAGCGTGCGCGGAAAAATTGCGCAACAAGCCGGGAACAGTCTTTTCTTACAGCGACGTGAATTTGTTTTTGGTCGGCGCGATTGTGGAGCGCGTCAGCGGGATGAAGCTTGAAGATTTCGTGCAAAAGGAAATTTATCAGCCGCTTAAGATGTACGACACGGGTTACCTGCCGCCGACAAACAAACTGGCGCGCATCGCGCCGACCGAATGGGACCCGGACCATACCAACGTGATGTTGCGTGGCGTGGTGCATGACCCGACGTCGCGTCACATGGGCGGCGTGGCCGGTCATGCCGGTCTTTTTTCGACGGCGCACGATTTGGCGCGTTACGCGCGGATGATGTTGAACGAAGGAACGCTCGATGGCGTGCGCATCTTCAAGCCGGAAACGGTGCGCCTGATGACCAGCGTGCAAACGCCACCGGACATGTGGTCGCGGCGCGGATTGGGATGGGACATTGACTCCGGTTACAGCCGTCCGCGCGGCAAGCTGTTCCCGCGAGGCTCCTACGGCCACACCGGCTGGACGGGCACGTGCATCTGGATCGATCCATTTTCAAAAACGTTTTTCATCTTCCTTTCCAATCGCGTGCATCCGGACGGCAAGGGCAACGTGGTGCCGCTTTACGGCGAGCTGGGGAGTTTGGCCGCCGAGGCGGTGACTGATTTTGATTTCAATTTCGTCCCTGGCGAATTGCCGCCGCACATCGCGGAAAAGGCCACGCCGGATGAAATCGCCCAAATGGATGAATTGAGCAACGACGTTCCCGGCGTGTTGAACGGCATTGACGTGCTCGAAAAGGAACATTTCGCGCCGCTCAAGGGGATGCGAGTCGGCCTGATCACAAATCATACGGGAACGAATCGCCGGCGTTATTCGACGATTCATCTGTTGATGAACGCGCCGGACGTGAAGCTGAAGGCGTTGTTCAGCCCGGAGCATGGATTGTATGGATTGAAGGACGAGCCGGTGGACGACAGCGTGGATGAAACGACCGGCCTGCCAGTTTACAGCCTTTACGGCAAGCATTACGCGCCGACGCCGGAGCAGTTGCGTGGGTTGGACGCGTTGGTGTACGACATCCAGGACGTCGGCTGCCGTTTTTACACTTACATCTCCACGCTCGGCCTTTGCATGGACGCTGCCGGCAAGGCGGGTGTCAAATTTTTCGTCCTCGACCGCGTCAACCCGATTGACGGCGTAACGATTGATGGCCCGATGCTCACCGGCAAGACCAGCTTCGTTGGGTATCATTCCATTCCGGTGCGTTACGGCATGACCCTGGGCGAACTCGCCCAAATGTACAAGGCGGAACGGCATCTCGTCACTGACCTGACGGTCATCAAGGTCGAAGGCTGGAAACGCGATGAACTTTACGATGCGACCGCGTTGCCATGGCGGAATTTTTCGCCCAACATGCGCAGCGAAACGGAAGCGATCCTTTATCCCGGCATCGGTTTGCTCGAACGGACGTCATTGTCCGTCGGACGCGGCACCGGAACGCCATGGGAAATCATCGGCGCGCCGTACATTCATGACATCAAGCTCGCGTATGAATTGAACCATGCGGGTTTGGAAGGCGTGCGGTTTTTGCCGGTGCGTTTCACGCCGACGAACAGCGTGTTCGCCGGGCAATCCTGCGCTGGAGTGAACATCGTCTTGACCGACCGCGAGCATTGCAAGGTGGTGGACGTGGGCGTAAAGATTGCAGAAATTTTGAACCGCCTTTATCCCGATCAATTCAACGTGGACAAGATGGATGTGCTGATGGGCAACAAGGCCACCTTGCACGAAATCAAGGACGGCGCGCCGGTGGAGGAGATCCGCAAATCGTGGCAGCCGGACCTGGACAAGTTTATGGAGCGCCGCGCCAAGTATCTGCTTTATTAGCTGGGCGGGAGTTATGCAGTGTTGAAAGACCGGCGGCTTTGCCGAATGCGCTTCCACTTTTTCCTACAAACGTCAACTTGACACGCAGATTTTACAAATTACTGTTTGAACAACAGCAACCAATATTCGTCCAAGTTGTTGAAAACGTTTGATGCCGACGCCTGAGGGCTGGCAGGGAGTTGTAAGGAGTTGGCATGGGACACGCTAGTGTAAGCTTGAAGAAAGGATTGCCAAGTTATGACAAAAACGTTGGACGTGATAAGCGAGACCGTACGTGATAACAAACATCCCTTCCGTAAAGTTGATGACCAACCAAAAAAGGCCCAGAAACACAGGTACGAACGCAGGAAAATCAAGGAGTACCTGCACCTAAACGACTGGGTGACTGAAGAAGCCGTCTGAGTTTTTAGCCCGACGTTCGTTTTTTAACCAAGATTGCGCCACTGGCTTTTTTTGAGCAGACTGGCAAAAAGGTCACTGACACTCCGGGCAAATCCCAAAAAATTCCAGTTTGTGGGTGATTGCCTTGAATCCGTTTCGCGCGGCGATCTTCTCCTCCAGTTCGCGCGTGAAACATTCGTTGATCTCGATCACCCGCGAACATCGCACGCAAACAAGATGGTGATGATGCCCGTCGGCGCCTTCCGCCAGCAGTTCAAATCGCGCCACGCCGTCGCCCAAATCGAACCGTTTCACCATCTTCATCCCTTCCAGCAAATGCATGGAACGATAGATGGTCGCCAAATCGCAATCGCCCTTCGGCAACTCCGCAAAAATTTCCCTGATCGAAAGCGGATGCGGATGCCGCCGCAGAATTTCCAAAATCGCCTGGCGCGGCCCGGTGATACGCCGTGATTTGCGCCGCAATTTTGCCGTCAACTTCGGCAGGCTCGCCCTCTTGTGCTCGTGCGGGCCGTGTTTGCAATGAGAATGAGCGCTACGTTTCATTCGCATTCCTCAATGAGACCCAAGCGCCGTCGCCACGCCCAAGGCCGTGCCAACAATGATCGCCGCCAGTTTCGGCACATGGATTTTGTGCGCGTCGCCGCTTTCGAAAAGGATCGTCGTCGAAATGTGCATGAAGATGCCAATCACGATGGCCATCAATTCGCGCGAATGCTGTGCCAGCAACGGCACGTGACCGCTCACGAACATTCCGAGCGGCCCCATCGCCGCGAACAATCCCAAGAGCGCGAGCGAAGGGCCTTTCTTCATCCCCCAATGCAGCAACATCCCCAGCAGCGCGATTGAGACCGGAAAATTATGCACAACAATGCTCCATAACAGCAGCGTGCGCGACGCCGGATCGTAATAGGTTGCCGCATTGCCCAGCGCGGAACCCTCGACCAGCGCATGGATGCACAAGCCCGCCACCACACCGTACGGCGCATGACCATCGTGATGCAAATGATGCTCATGCCCATGTTCAACACCCATCGAAATAAAATCCAGCGCCAATTGGACGAAAAACCCTCCGAGCATCAGCGCGCCCAGCACGATTGCCTCCCGTTCGCCCCATTGCCGGCGGTCATAATCATAAAGCTCCGGCAAAAGATGGAGCAACGTCAGGCTGAGCAGAAACGCGCCCGTGAACGAGTTGAGCAGCTTCACATGCCTGGGCTCATGCAACCGGAAACCGAACACCGTGAGAGCGCCCAGAACGATGCTGGACACTAAAATCAGGTAATCCATTCACCCGGAGCGTAGCAGGAAGGGGACTAATTGCAAATCATTTGCAATAGCCAAAATCGCCATTGCCCACCACTCGCCTGATTCCCCGCCGATTCGTAGGCGACCGCAGATTGCGGAGAAAAGCTCCAAATCCCAAGCACCAAGCACCAGAGAAAATCCAAACAGCAA